>JAQSDT010000001.1 GCA_029946075.1 bacterium
TTTCAGCTCCTCAGTCGGCCACGCCGACGTGCGATCCCGCTCGGCAGCCGTCGGCGCAAGGACGTCTCGTCCCAGTTTACGGGCTGTGTCGCGGATCATCCGTTGCTGGTCGGACAAGAACGGCTCTAACTTGGTATCGCCGAGATGCTTGTTCATCGCCGGATCACACTCCCCATCCAGGCCGATAAAGCTCGACCGTATTTGTTTACGGTACGATACATCAATTTACTCTTCGGTCAAATGAGCCCCGCGCATGGTCAATGGTCACCAGCGCAACGCCCAAGCCAAACAGTTCAGGCGCGAACAAGGCTTTGCGCAGGATCAGAACCCTGCTGGGCCGCGTCAGGTCAGGCGCAAGACAGCTGACAACCCGTCTCTCGGTGCCGCCTTCTCTTTGCCGCTGTCGCTGGCCTATCGGTTCGCGACCAGAGTAACGGCAGCGTGGGCCAAGAAGATCTACTCGTTGCACGCGCAAGAGGTCGAATGCATCGGTTTTCCCTAAACGCTTCAACTCACCCATTCTTGCGCAAGGGCTGCTTCATGCCTGCAGCGCTCGGGAGCACCAAGAAGCTGCCGATTGAACGCAATGCGCTTGAACCAATAATGAAGGCCCAGCAGGTCCGTAAACCCCATGCCGCCATGAACCTCGGTCGCAAGACGGGCTACTTCCCGGCCAGTATCGCCCAGATGCGCCTTGGCTTGCAGGGCGGCAACGCGCGCTTCCTCGGGAGACCCATCCTGTGCGTGAGCGGCGAACCAAACCAACGAACGGCACGGCTCGAGCATGGTAACGATGTCGGCGAGTGTATGCTTGACCCCCTGGAACGAACCGATGACACGATTGAATTGAACCCGCTCCTTGGAATAGAGGAGCGCTGTGTCGAACATGGATTGTGCTGCTCCCAGCGTGTCCGCAGCAAGTATGACGCGGCCTGCGTCGAGCACGCGGGTCGCCGCTGCTTTCGGGTTATTGGCGGCGCTAAGGATCACAGCGCTTGCATTGTCCAGTGCTAGACTTGTCACAGGCCGTGTACGATCCAGGCTGCGATGCGTGCTTACGCTGACACCGGGTTCCCCGACCGCGGCGAAGAGCGCCGCACGGCCGTCATTCAAATAGACAATGAAATGCGTAGCGTCCCCGCCGTCGAGCGCGCCCGTTATGCACCCGGACAATTTATTTCCATCAAGGCGGGCAGGCGCTTTGCCAGTCTGGTCCGACGACATATCCGCGAAACCAACCCCAATCCGGACTTCGCCGTTTGCGATTCGCGGCAGCCATGTTTTTTGCTGGGCGAGGTCTCCACTGGCGATCAGGGCGAGGGGGGCCATCACCAGCGCAGCCGCAAATGGTGTTGGCGCTGCGTGATACCCTAGTGCTTCTGCGGCAACAGCTGCGTCAAGCAGCGAGAGGCCGAGACCCCCAAGGTCCTCCGGGACCATGATGCCCATGATGCCCTGCTCGGTAAGGCCCGACCACAGCTCACTGTCGAAGCCCAAGCCGCTCTCGGCGATCTTGCGCAATTTATTCATTGGCAGTCTCTCGGCAAGAAAGCCGCGCAAGGATTCCGTGAGCATCAATTGCTCTTCGCTGAGACCGAACTCCATGCTCATCCTCTAACGGTTGTAGTGGCGGATTTTGGCTCGCGCGGGAGGCCCAGTCCGCGTTCGCCAATGATATTCTTCTGGATATTTGATGAGCCGCCGCCGATGATGAGGCCGATGTCGTACATATTATCGATTTGCCAGGTAGTGGCTTCATCGTCTTCGAATGTTTCGCCGACCGGTTCGTAAGAGAGGCCTGCTGCACCCAGCACGTCAACGGCCAGCGAAGACAGTCGATACGCAATCATCGTCCCGTTAAGCTTGACGATCAGGCGCTTGACCCCTGAATCCTCTCCCTTGGCTTGCTCGGTCATCAATCTAAGACCGTGGTACTTCGATGCCATTACCTCGCCTTGCAGCTTCAGCAGCCGCTCGCGATACTCGGGGATGTCGATGAAGCGGTGGCCATCAAATGTTGTTTTCTTCATCAGATCGACAACTCGGGCTAAGCGGTGCGTCAATTTATTCGCGTCGCCAAGCAGCATCCGCTCGTATTTCAATGTTACGTTAGCAACGTGCCAGCCTTCACCTCGTCCCATCACAATCTGGTCGGCCGGCACGCGAACATCCGTGAAAAACGTCTCGTTGAACTCGGCGCGCCCGGTCATCGTGACCAACGGGCGCACCTCAATGCCAGGCGTGCTCATGGGAACAAGAAGATAAGACAGCCCATCGTGCTTGCTCTTTTCGGACTCCGTGCGACAGAGAAGGAACATCATGTCGGCATAGTGGGCAGAGCTGGTCCAGATCTTCTGGCCATTTATAACAAATTGGCCATCCTCGATACGAGCGCTGGTCTTGGCGGCCGCAAGGTCCGAGCCTGACCCTGGTTCCGAATAGCCTTGGCACCAAATAATGTCGCCGCGGATCGTAGGCCCAACCCATCGGGCGCATTGCTCCTTCGTCCCGATTTCCAGCAGCGTTGGCACCAGCATGGAAATGCCCTGGTTCATGATGCCAGGAGACACGCCCGCGCTGGAAAATTCATCCGCGATAATTGCGAGCTCCATGATGTCGAGCGGCAGGCCAAAGCCGCCATATTCGCGGGGAATGTTGCGAGCAAAATAGCCTCGCTCCAGCAGAAGTTTCTGCCAATCCAGGGCCCGCGCGTCGGGCCGCTTGCGTCCACCTCCGGTTCTCGGTGAAAGGTGACCGTATTCTTTAATGAAACTGCGAGCGTCCTCCTGAAGGGCGCGATGTTGAGGGCTATAGCGAATATCCATGTGCATGCTCCGTCAGGAGTTCTTTTTGGAAGCGACGATCCGACAGATAACGGCGCCTCGTGAGCGACGCAGTATTTCATCCCGAACGTTGGCTTGGTGCGATGCAACGAAGGCTCGCGGTCCAAGTCGAAATCAAGATGCGGTCGTTCAGTGATGAACGCCGGCGCGGTCCATTGACAGCATTCCGGATTAATTCTAACAGTTGTTTGGAAATATTCCTACCTTGGGCGACCGACGTCAAGAGGAAAGCCTCGGGGATCCTAAGTGTCGCGGAAAGCGTCCGGATGCAGCGAGCTTACGTCTCATGGCACTAAAGGAAAAGGCCGCCATCACTGGCGTGGGAGAAACCGCGTATACTCGCATGTCGGGCAAGAGCGTACTTGCGCTGCAGCTCGAGGCCTCGTTGAATGCGATCGCGGATGCGGGGATCAGCCCCAAGGAAATCGACGGCATTATTCCATATTCCAATTCGCCTGTCGTAGCTGAAGACTTCGTTACGAATTTCGGTATATCCGACCTCCGCTTTTCAGCCACCGCGCCGCTCGGCGGGGCGAGCTGCGTCGCGGCGATACAATGTGCAATGCTCGCGATCAGCGGTGGGGTGTGCAATCACGTGCTGATTCCGATCGGTCGTAACGGCTCGTCTGCAGGCCGTATCGGCACGCGGGTTCAGCAAATGCCCCAGTTCAAGGTCGTGGGCGAGCATGAAATGCCGGTCGGCGCGATCGCCCCGGCGCAACTCTATGCGCCGATGGCCCGCCGCCATATGGAACTGTTCGGCACGACGAGTTTGCAGCTTGGCGAAATCGCCGTGTCTACCCGTCACAATGCAATTCTCAACGGCAATGGGATGATGACGAAACCGCTGACGATCGAGGATCATCAGGCCTCGCGCATGATCTCCGATCCCTTGCGGCTCTATGACTGCAGCCTGGAAAGCGACGGCGGCGCGGCAATCGTGGTCAGTGGCGCAGACCGGGCAAGCGATCTTCGCAAGCCACCGGTTTACATCATGGGGATCGCCGAAGGCCACCCGGATTCACCAAGCGCCATCACGCAACGTCCGGATTTGACGCGCCTCGGGATCGCGAAGGCTGCGCCAAAAGCATTTGCCAAGGCCGGAGTTTCGCCCGGGGATATCGACGTTGCCGAGATCTACGACTGCTTTACCTACATCGTTCTGTGTCAGCTTGAAGACCTCGGCTTTTGCAAGAAAGGCGAGGGGGGCCCGTTTGTCGCAAGCGGAGCCATTCGGCTTGGAGGAAAATTGCCGATCAACACCCACGGCGGACTGCTTTCTCAGGCTCATATGGTCGGCATGAACCATATTGTTGAACTTGTGCGTCAACTGAGGGGAGAAGCCGGCAAGGCCCAGGTCAGAGGAGCCGGGATCGGCCTTGTGACAGGCTACGGCGACATGGGCGACGGGTCCGTCGCGATCATGCGCAGGGGATGACCGCCATGACCGCAGAGGCCTACCTCAAGCCCGTTCCTGAGCCGACCCATGAGTCCAAGCCTTATTGGGATGGACTCAGGGGTGGACGGCTGCTTCTTCAGAAATGCGGGCAATGCGGAAAAATTCGTCACTATCCGAGGCCGGTTTGTGACGCCTGCTATTCGTTCGAGGTGGACTGGATAGAAGCCTCTGGCCGGGGAACGGTCCATAGCTGGACGATCACCCATCACGCGTTCAATCCCGGATTCAAGCTCGAACTCCCGTACATCCTGGTCACGATAGACCTTGACGAGGGCGTGCGGATGCAAGTCCCTCTCCGCGGCGCCAAGGAGGCGGACGTCAGACTTGGGCTGCCGGTTCGTATCATTTTCGAACAGGCCAAGCCCGATCTGGTGACTCCTGCCTGTGTAACCGCGTCGTGACCATCTCATAACCGGCACCGGCATCAGCATGAACATCGACATTGACGCATTGCGAAAGAATATCGGGACGAAAATTGTCGAGGAGGACGTGGCCACCCAAGCCCCCCTCCGAGGACTCGCGGTCACCTTCGATCGGGAGGAGCGGATACCGGGGGCCGGGGAACCGATCCAGCCGGGGTGGCATCTGGTGTATTTCACGCCCCTGTCGCCCAAGGCGATACTCGGGGATGATGGATTGCCGACTTCTGGCGGCGTCCTGCCGCCGATGCCGTTCCCACGGCGCATGTATGCGGGGACCGAACTGACCTTCCACGATCCCATTCGCGTCGGCGATGTGCTCACGCGCGAGACGGAGTGCACCGATATTTCGCTGCGGTCGGGTGGCACCGGGACATTGATCTTCGCGACGCAGACCCGTCGCATTTTTACGCCTCGCGGCCTCGCGCTTGTCGAACAAAGCCACACCGTGTTCCGCGAAGAGGTGAAGTCTGGAGAGAAGAGCACCGCGCCGAAAAGGAGCAAGCCGCCAGCCGATACCCCGTGGCGCAGGACGATTACGACGGACCCGGTGTCCCTGTTCCGTTATTCCGCGCTGACCTTCAACCCGCACCGCATCCATTACGACCGCGACTATGCAATGCGCGTCGAAGGTTACCCGGGCCTCGTCGTGCACGGGCCCTATTCACAGCAGTGCCTGATCGACCTCGCGCGTGATCACGCTCCCCAAAAAATTCTCAAAACGTTTACGCAGCGAGCTCGGGCGCCGTTATTCGACACGGCGCCGTTCGGTGTTGTCGGCCGAACCGTTGACGATGAAAAGGGAGCGGAGTTATGGGCCCTCACACCGGAAGGGACCATCGCCATGGAAGTCACCATACGGTACGCGTGAGAACGATGTTAACGCAAAGGCGGTTTTGGCGGATATTGGCTTAACCGGGTGTCGATCAAGCCGGCAGCAGCTCAATCTGGCGATCCTTCAGGCTCGGCTACGGCTGCTCGTGGCGTACTCGCGCTTGTATTGGAATCATCCCAATACTTGACCATAGTATCGCTTTGAAGGGTGCGTTCGATGAACCTGTCCCTGTCGCTCCGAACAACTGCCATCCGGCTTCCCAACCAGACCGCGATTTCGGCGGGTGAGAGGACGCAATCCTATGGCGTACTCGAGGACCGTGTGGGGAGATTGGCCGCCGGTCTGAAGTCGGGACTGAACCTGGCGCCCGGCACTCGCGTCGGCCTCGCGATGGAGAACAGCGCCGACTACCTGATGATTATCTATGGAATCTGGCGCGCTGGCCTGGTGGCCGTGCCGATGAACGCCAAATTGCACGCCAAGGAGATGGCGTTTATCCTTGGCAACTCTGGTTGCAAGCTCTGTTTCGCGACGCCTGACGTCGCGGAGCGCCTGGGGAGTGAAAGCCGTGGTGGCCTGCCGCGGATCGTGGTGGCGGGAACGCCAGACCTGGAGCGGCTTCTTGTGAATGAGCCGGTCACGACGGTGTCGAGCGCGCCTGAGGATGAAGCCTGGCTGTTCTACACCAGCGGCACCACCGGGCGGCCCAAGGGAGCGGTCCTCTCGCACCGCAACCTGCAGTTCATGAGCCACGGTTACTACGCCGATATCGACCATGTCGACGAGCGTGACGTCAAGATCCATGCGGCGCCGCTGTCACATGCTTCGGGCCTATATGCCATCCCGCACCTCGCCAAGGGATCGCATCAGATCATCCTGGCAGGATCCTTCGACCCGGACCAGATTTACGACCTGCTGGCGCGGCATCAGAATGTGACCCTGTTCGGCGCTCCGACCATGGTCACTCGGCTTGTCAATCATGGCCGCGCCGGTACGGCCGCGGTCGAAAATCTCAAGACACTCTATTTTGGCGGCGCGCCGATGTACGTGTCGGACCTTGAGCGGGCTTTGGAATTGTTTGGTCCACGTCTGACGCAAATCTACGGACAGGGCGAGTCCCCCATGACGATTACCAGCTCGCCGAAACATCTGCTTGGACAGAGCTGTCACCCGCGCCGCGAAGCGCTGTTAGCGAGTTGCGGGTTCGCGCGAACCGGCGTGGAGGTCAAAGTCGTCGACGGAGACGGCCAGCCCGTGGCCGCCGATGAGATCGGGGAAGTGATTACCCGTTCGGACTGCGTGATGCAGGGCTATTGGGACAACGCCGAAGCCAATGCCAAGTCGCTCCGCGACGGCTGGCTTTGGACCGGAGACCTCGGGTCAATGGACGTCGAGGGCTTCTTGACACTCAAGGACCGTTCCAAGGACATGATCATTTCGGGTGGTTCCAACATTTATCCTCGCGAGCTGGAGGAAGTGCTGCTGAAGCATCCGAGCGTCCTCGAATGTGCGGTGATTGGCGCACCAGATGCCGAGTGGGGCGAGGTTGTCACAGCTTTCGTAACCCTGCGACCTGGACACGAGGTGAGCGATGTGGCGCTCGATCAACTCTGCCTGGACAATGTCGCGCGATACAAGCGGCCCAAGAGTTACCATCGCGTCGAAGCCTTGCCGAAGAGCAGTTATGGCAAGATTTTGAAGACTGAGCTGCGGGCGAAAGTCGCAGCGAAGATCAAGGAGCAGTCCGATGGCTGACATTCGTGTCGACAGACAAGGGGCGGTGTGGCTGGTTACGATCGATCGTGCACAAAAAATGAACTCGCTCGATTTTGGCGCGCACGAGGCGCTGGTCGATGTCTGGCGTGAATTCGATGCGGACGATTCGGCCCGAGTCGGCGTTATCACCGGCGCGGGAGACAAGGCGTTCTGTGCCGGCGCCGACCTCAAGACGTATACGATGTCGTTCGCAACTCTGCCGCCGCACGAATTCCGTCGCAAATGGGTCGACGGCGTCGGCCTCGGCGGGATTACGCGTGGCATGGAGATCGACAAGCCGCTGATCGCTGCCGTTAACGGCTTTGCAATCTCCGGCGGATTGGAGATTGCACTCGCCTGTGATCTCCGCTTTTGTTCCGACAATGCCGAATTCGCGTTGCAGGATTCGAAGTGGGGCTTTCATGCCTGCGATGGCGGCGATGGAGATGATCCTTTCCGGTGAAAGGATTGATGCCGCGTCCGCGCATCGGATCGGCCTCGTCAACCGCGTCTGGCCGCAGGCCGAGCTGCTGGCGAAGGCGCTTGACTACGCCCAGATGCTGGCGCGGCGCGCGCCGTTGGCGCATCGCTTTGCCAAAGCGACGATGCGGAGAATGGTAGGGATGCCGTTGGCCGACGCGCTGAAGGCGGAGGTGCGGTCGTTTTATGATCTCGGCCAGTCGGAGGATCTAGCAGAGGGAACGCAATCGTTTCGCGAGCGGCGCGACGCAAGTTTCAAGGCCAGGTAATTTTAACAACATCACAAAAAAAGAAAATCAACCCGGGAGGAACAAGCAAATGAAGAAAATTGGTGTGACTTTAGGTGCAATTCTCTCATCCGCCGCACTCGGGGGTGCGAGCTTCGCCGCCGAGGTGAAGGTCGGCGTAGTCATGGGCCTGAGTGGACCGCCGGCCATCGTCGACTTCGGCGAAAGCTATCTGCAGGGCATGAAGCTCGCACTCAAGGATTATTCTGCTGCCGGCAAGCACAAAGTCGAATTTATCGTTTACGACGACGAAGCCAATCCGCAGAAGGCCGTTTCGCTGGTCCAGCGGCTGTTACAGAGCGACAAGGTTCCGCTCATCATCGGTACCGTGTCGAGCGGCAACGTCCTTGCGTTCGCGCCGATCGTCCAGAAGGCCGGCGTGCCGTTGATTGCGGGCCCTGCGATCGCATCCAACATCACATCCCAGTTTATCGAGGAAAAACCGAGCTTCATCTTCCGCTGCTCGATGGTCGAGAAGTTCCAGATCGAAGGCATGCTCGATTGGGGCGTGAAGACATTCAAGAAGATAGGTCTCGTCCATTCGACCACGGGCTACGGCAATTTCGCGGCGAAGGAGATCGCGGATGGCGTCAAGGCCCGCGGAGCCAGCCTCGTCGCAGTGGAAGCCGTGGCGCCGAACGTTTCGGATCTGACGCCGCAGATGCTGAAGATGAAGGAATCCGGTGCCGAGCTTGTGCTCAACTTTCATGAGTCGTTCGAGCTGGTGTTCCGGCCGATGTCGAAGATCGATTACAAGCCGACGATTGCCGGTAACTGGGGGTTGTCGTCGCTGAAAGTGCGCGACATCGTCGGCGCGAAGGAGATTGAGGGAACGGTCATGGGCCAGGCCCTCGATCTGTCACTCGATGCCCCGAAGGCTTTCGTCGCGCGTATGGAGAAGGAGTACGGCAAGGAGTTCCGCTGGCCGGTGCTGGCAGCCTTGGGCTACGATGCGGCACAGGTCGCGCTCAAGGCGCTCGACACGGCCAAGTCCATGGAGCCGGAAGCGATCCGCGATGCGTTGGAGGCGGTTGACGGCATCAAAGCGATCTCGGCGACGCCGGCCAAGCCCTACGGACCCAAGGATCACGAGTGCCTCGACCGGGAGCACGTCTTTCTCGGAGTTTGGAAGGATGGGGCCGTCGTTCGCCTGAAATACTGATCGAGGCGTCGCGGACCTTTCGCAGCGTGGAGCATCGATGTCGACGGCGAATTTCATTCAGCTCTTCCTGAGCGGCTTGACGATGGGTGCGCTCTACGCACTCACCGCCAAAGGTCTGTTCATTGCGCACTTGGCTACGACCCGCATGAACTTCGGGCAGGGCGAGTTCCTGATGATTGCCGCCTATCTGAGTATGACTTTGCTCCTGGTGGGCGTGCCGGTGATCCTGGTTGCCGTCCTCGTGATCGCCGTGCTGGCGCTCATGGGCTGGGGGCTGGAGCGCATCGCACTGCGGCCACTCGACCGGCTGAAATCGCTGGTCGGGGGGCAGTATTCCTGGGTGCTGACGACCATGGGCGTCGCGCTGATCATGCAGAACGTGGCGACGCTGGTGTGGGGCAAGTCCTCGCAATACTCGCCGCCGCTGTTCTCCGCCTCCCGCGACAATGTGGTCAAG
>JAQSDT010000002.1:0-8308 GCA_029946075.1 bacterium
ATCGCGCCGATCGCCGACGCCCTGCAATATGTCATGCTGTCGACGGGCTCGACGCTGAATTTCGGTATCGTCACCGTGTTCGGCGTGCTCGCGGGCAGCCTGATCACGGCGCTGGCGACCGGGCGTTTCGAGCTCGAGGGTTATCGCTCGCCGCGCCACATGCTGCGCTCGGGCGGCGGCGCCGCACTGATGGGCGCGGGCGGCGTGATGGCGTTCGGCTGCTCGGTCGGGCAGGGCCTCACCGGATTTTCGACGCTGGCGCTGGCTTCGCTGATCGCGTTTGCCGGCATCCTGGTCGGCACCGCGCTCGGCCTGCGCGGCGCGCTACGGGTTCGCCCGCTGGCGACGGCCTAGTCTGCCGCCTTCGTCACGATCCTGATTTCCGACTTCAACGTCCGGTGCACCGGGCATTTGTCGGCGATCTCCATCAGGCGCTGACGCTGATCGGCATCGAGCGCGCCTTCAATCGAGATTGTGCGCTCGATCTGGTCCAGCATGCCGACGCGCGTTTCGCACTCGGCGCAGTCTTCCGCGTGAATCTTGCTGTGCTTCAGCGAAACCTGGATGCGGTCGACGGGGAGCGATTTGCGGTCGGCATACATCCGCATCGTCATCGACGTGCAGGCGCCGAGGCTGGCCAGCACGAAATCATAGGGACCCGGCCCGCTGTCTTGGCCGCCGGCCGCGATCGGCTCGTCGGCCAGCATCTGATGCGGGCCTGAGGTCACCGTCTGCTGGAATTTTCCGTTGCGCGTTTCGCGCACCACCACGTTACGCGGCGCGTCGCTCGTTGCCGTGGCTGATTGCGCGGCTGACGGCTCGATGTAGCGTTCGACCCACGACGCAATGATTCCGGCGACATAGGCGCCTTCGCGCTTGCCGGACAGAAGATGATCCGCGCCCGACAGCGACACAAAACTCTTCGGGTGTTTGGCCGCGACGAAGATGTCGGTGGCGTTGTCGATCCCGACGGTGTCGTCGGTCGGCGAATGCATGATCAGCAGCGCCTTGTGCAGTTTGGCGACATGCGCCATCAGGCCGTGTTCGGCGATGTCGTCGAGAAATTCGCGCCTGATTTTGAACGGCCGGCCGGCGAGCTGGACTTCCACCGTGCCGTGCGTGCGGATGTCCTCGATCTGGTCCTTGAACATGTGGGTGACATGGGCGGGATCGGAGGGGGCGGCGATGGTGACGACCGCCCTAGCATCTGCAATTTTCCCGGCGGCAGCGAGGATCGCGGCGCCGCCGAGGCTGTGGCCGATCAGGATCGCGGGCGCGCCGCGCGTTTCGCGCAAATGATCGGCGGCGTGGACGAGATCGGCGACGTTGGACGAGAAGGTCGAGTTGGAAAAATCGCCCTCGCTGGAGCCGAGCCCGGTGAAATCGAAGCGCAGCACCGCGATCCCCCTGGCCGCGAGCGCGACGGCGATGCGCCTGGCCGTCAGCGTATCCTTGCCGCAGGTGAAGCAATGCGCGAACAGCGCGTATGTGTGGATGGGCCCATCCGGCAGATCCAGCGCAGCGGCAAGCTGATGGCCGCCTTCACCGGTGAATTGAAAGCGTTCGGTCGGCACGGTTGATCTCCCCGGATTGAACTAGTCGCCTGAATAGCGCTCTTCGGCCCAGGGATCGCCGCGGTTGTGATAGCCGCGCACCTCCCAGTAGCCGGGCTTGTCCTCGGCGAGGAACTCGATGCTCTGCAGCCATTTGGCGCTTTTCCAGAAATACAGGTGCGGCACCACCACGCGTACCGGGCCGCCATGCTCCGGCTCGAGCGGCGCGCCGGACCAACTGTGGGCGAGCAGGGCGTCTTCGGCCGCGAAGTCCTCCAGCGACAGATTGGTGGTGTAGCCGTCATGCGAATGCAGCACCACGAAGCGCGCCTCTTCGCGCGGCCGGCAGGCGTCAAGCAAATCGCGCGTCGACAGGCCCTCCCACTGGTTGTCGTAGCGCGACCAGGTGGTGACGCAGTGAATGTCGGAGACGAATTTGCTCTGCGCCTGCGCGGTGAACTGCGCAAAATCCCAGAACAGCGGATTCTCGACCGCGCCGTAGACGTCGAGCCGCCAGCGTTGCTGCGCAATATCAGGCGTCAGACCCAGATCGAGCGTCGGCCAGTCGTTCGTCAGGTGCTGACCCGGCGGCAGCCGCTGATCCTCGGGACGCGCGATCTTTCCGGTGAGGAATTTGCCCTCGCGCGCCCAGCGCTCCTTGCTCCGCGTCAGCTTGCTTTCCGGCGGCGGCTCGCTGTCGTCGGTCATGTCTTGCCGAACAGCACCGGCAGCTGCCGCGGGCCGCGGACGGTTCCCTCGGACCACGTCACCTTGCCGGCGGGATCCAGCCTGAAATCGGGAATGCGCTTCAGCCATTCCTCGATCGCGACCGTCATTTCCATGCGGGCGAGGTTGGAGCCGACGCAGCGGTGAATGCCGAGGCCGAAGGCGGCATGGCGATTTTCCTTGCGGTCGATCACCACCTTGTCGGCATCGGGGAACATCGCCGGGTCGCGGTTGGCGGCCGGGAAGGACAGCAGCACCATGTTGCCCGGCTTGACCGGGCAGCCGCTGATGGTGGTCTCCTTCATCACCTCGCGCGCCATCGTCACCGGCGCATAGGCGCGCAGCAGTTCTTCCACCGCGAGCGGCATCAATTCGGGCTCGGCGATCAGTCGTTCGCGGTCGGCGGGGACGCGGGCCAGATGCCACAGCGAGGAGCCGATCGCGCTCCAGGTGGTGTCGATCCCGGCGATCAGCAGCAGCCGCAGCGAGCCCAGTACGTGCTCGTCCGCCAGCGGTTTGCCTTCCTTGTCGCGCGCATTCATCAGCGTCGAGATCAGATCGTCGCTCGGGTTGGTCTTGCGATGCGCGATATGGCCGGAGAAATAGACGCTCATCTCATAGATGGCCTTCATCAGGGCTGCGTCGTCCTTGATGCCGAGTTCGAGGATCTCGTGGATCCACTTGATGAAGAGGTCGCCGTCCTTTTCCGGAATGCCGAGCATATGCGCGATGGCGCGCACCGGTATGTGCCTGGTGTAGCGCGCGGCGGCGTCGCATTTTCCGTCGGCGATGAATTCGTCGATCAGCTCGTTGCAGATCGCGCGCACCCGCGGCTCCAGCCGCTTCATCGCGTCCGGCGTGAACGGCGGCAGCAGCAATTGCTTGGCCGGCTTGTGCTCGGGCGGATCGGAGGTGATCGGCGGCGCGCGTGCGGTGATCTCGGGGCGGACATCGCGCACGATGACGCGGCGGGAGGAGAAGTGCTCGGTATCGTAGGCGATTTCCTTCACCGCCTCGTAGGTGGTCGGCATGTAGCAGCCGAGGAAGCGACCGGTGTGCACGACCGGCGAGGCGGCCCGCAGCTTCTCCCAGATCGGGAACGGGTTCTCCGTCCATGTCGGATCGGTGTGGTCGAAATCGTTGACCCAGTCGGTGACCGGGGGGTGCTCGGGCATGATGCTGGCGGAATCGGACATCGGCGCAATCCCTTTGCTTCGTTCGTTCAAATCAGATGGTCAAAATGCGCGTCGGACTATTCTTCGGTGACGGAGATCGCGATTTCCGGGCAATTGCTCTGGGCGAGATACGCCTTGTCTTCCAGGCCCGCCGGCACGACGCCGCCTTTTACCTCGTGCGCATTGCCGAATTCGTCGAGCTCGAACAGCTCCGGCGCCAGCGCCTTGCAGCGCGCGTGCCCCTGGCACTTGTCCTGATCGACGTGGATTTTCAGCTTTCCGGCCATGGCTGGTGCGCTCCCTGGGATGATGCCGATCATGCGCGGCTTGGTTCGGGGCAGAGTATAATCAGGCAAGATCAGTCCGCTAGCGCTGAAATGCTCCAACCCTCATCCTGAAGAGCGGCCGTAGGCCGCGTCTCGAAGGATGTCGGCCCGTCTGGGGCCTCATGGTTCGAGACGCGCGAAGACGCGCTCCTCACCATGAGGAATTACTTCGGCGCCCGCGGGTCGATCGGCGTGGTGCCGCGGACACCCAAAATATCTTCCAGCGCCCGGGCGCCCGCCAGCAGTTTCGCCTCGCCGCGCGGCGGGGCCACCACCTGCAGGCCGACCGGCAGGCCGGAGGCGGTGAAGCCGCAGGGCAGCGACAGCGCGGGGCAGCATACCAGCGTGATCGCGTAGACGATGCCGAGCCATTCGACGTAATTGTCGAACTTCTTGCCGGCGCATTCGGCGACGTAGCGGTTCTCGACCGGGAACGGCGGCACGATGGTCGCGGGGCACAGCAGCAGGTCGTATTTGTCGAAGAACTCCAGCGTACGCGCGGTCATGGCGACGCGCTGGGCCTCGGCGCGTTCGATCTGTTCGACCGTCAGCTTGAGGCCTTCCTCGATATTCCAGATCACTTCGGGCTTGAGCAGATCGCGCTTGGTGCGCAACAGCGCGGCCTTGGAGAGTGCGAAGTCGAACGCGCGCAGCACATGGAAGCATTCATGGGCCTCGCGCAAATCCGGATGGGCTTCCTCGACGATGGCCCCCAGCTCCGAAAAGCGTTGCGCTGCCTTGCGGGTGACCGCGACGACTTCGGGATCGACCGGCGTGATGCCGAGATCGGGCGAATAGGCGATGCGCTTCGGCTTGCCGCCGGAGCGTACGGCGGAGAGGAACGACGTCGGCAATACCGGCAGTGACAGGGGATCGCCGGGATGTTCGCCGCTCATGGCATCCAGCAGCAGCGCGAGGTCTTCGACGTTGCGCGCCATCGGACCCTGGACGCCGAGGTTGCGATCGACGGCGGCGGCCAGCGTATGCGCGACGCGGCCGATGCTGGGCCGCAGGCCGACGATGCCGCAGAAGCTCGCGGGGTTGCGCAAGGACCCGCCCATGTCGGAGCCGTGCGCCAGCCAGGCCGTGCCGGAGGCCAGCGCCGCCGCCGCGCCGCCCGAGGAGCCGGCGGCGGAGCGTGACGTATCCCAGGGATTGAGGGTCGCGCCGAATACTTCATTGAAGGTGTTGGCGCCGGCGCCGAATTCCGGCGTGTTGGACTTGGCGTAGATCACCGCGCCGTTGTTTTCGAGATGCTCGACCAGGATGTCGGACTTCGCCGGAATGGTATCCTTGTAGATCGGCGAGCCCTGCGTGGTGAGAACGCCGGCGACGTTGGTCAGATCCTTGATCGGGACCGGAAGCCCGGCGAGCATGCCGCGTTCGCCGGCCGGCTTCTTCATCAACTCGGTGGCGTGCTTGCGGGCACGGTCGAAGCACAGCGTCGGCAGCGCGTTGACCTTGCCGTCGACGTCGGCGATGCGCTTTTCCAGCACGTCGAGCAGGTCGAGCGGGGTGACTTCACCCGATTTCAGTTTGCCGACGATGGCTACCGCCGTCTCTCGTACCAGCTCCTGATTTGCCACGCCGAACTCTCCCGTTTCCGTTTCTTAGGCTCAGATGGTGCTGTAGACCATTTTCCGGCAAAGTGGAACGTATCTGAATTCGGGCCGACCGGAGCAAACTGCATGACGACATCGTTTTCCGCGCTGGACTGGCGCAGCATGAGCCAGGAGGCGCGGGATCTCGGCCTCAACAACAGCGTTGCGGTCGCCGGGAGCACCGAACTGGTCGCCGGTTGGGAGCAGCGCTCCGGGGCGATACGCCAGCGTTTCCCCGAGCATATCGGCCTGCAATACGGTCCGCGCGAGCGCAACCGGATCGATTTCCTGAAGGCCGCGGACAATGCGCCGACGCTGCTGTTCATTCACGGCGGCTACTGGCAGATGCGCTCGAAAGAGGTCTTCACCGTCGTCGCCGAGGGACCGATGGCGCGTGGCATCAACGTGGCGCTGATCGGCTACACGCTGGCGCCGGATACGACGCTGGACGGCATCGTCGCGGAAATCCATGCCGGCATCGATCATCTTGCGGGGCAACTGCCTGCGCTTGGCGCCGCCGATGAGGGCATCGTGGTGTCCGGCTGGTCCGCCGGCGGGCATCTGACCTCGATGGCGCTGTCGCATCCGAAGGTGCGGGCGGGGATGGCGATCTCGGGGATTTACGACCTCGAGCCGATCCGGCATTCCTATCTCAACGAGAAGCTGAAAGCGGACGAGGCGACTGCGCGCCGCAATTCACCGATGATGCAGGAAGGCGGTTCACTGAAGCCGCTGTCGCTGGTGGTGGGCAGCGCGGAACTGCCGCTGTTGCGCAAGCAGACCGCGGATTTTGCGGGCCATCGCGCGAAGTATGGATTGCCGGTGACATACGAGGAAATCCCGGGCGCGAACCATTTTACGATTCTCAACGAGATGATGTCGCCGGGGGGGCGGATCACGACGCTGATCCGGCAGTTGTTCGAGCGGACGGCCTGACCGTCATTGCCTGCGACAAACGCGGAGCGTTTGCGCAAGGGAGCGAAGGGACGAAGCAATCCACCTATCCCCGTGGGGTGGCATGGATTGCTTCGCTTCGCTCGCAATGACGCGGTGGGAGTGCGCTAACCCCACCCCGACGTATGCCCGCCGTCCACCGTAAAAATCACGCCCGACGTATATCCCGACCGGTCCGACGCCAGGAACGCCATGAGGTCGCCGATCTCGCGCGCATGGGCGGGGCGGCCGAGCGGCATGTTTTTCTGGAATTCCCTGTAACGGTTCTCGTCGCCGAACTGGTTCTTGGCGCGGGTCTTCAGCAGCGTGACGTGACGGTCGGTGCCGACGGGGCCGGGATTGATGCCGACGACGCGGATGTTGTCGGCAAGGCTCTTGCCGCCGAGGGCGCGGGTGAACGCCATCAGGGCGGCGTTGCCGGCACTGCCGCAGATGTAGTTGGCATCGAATTTCTCGCCGGCGGCGCCGATGTCGTTGACGATGACGCCGTGGCCGCGCGCCTTCATCTGGGCATAGATCGCGCGGGTGAGGTTGATATAGCCGAATACCTTCAGCTCCCAGGCGTGCCGCCAGGTTGCCTCGTCGATCTTGTCGATCGAGCCACCGGGGATATCGCCGGCATTGTTGACGAGAATGTCGATGTCGGCGGCGTCCTTCACGAGCTTTGCGATGTCTTCGGGTTTGCGCAGATCGACCACATGGGCGGTCGCGCCGATCTGATGCGCCGAGCGCAGCCGTTCGGTCAGCGCCTTCAACTGCTCGCCGTTGCGCGCGGCCAGCATGACGTCGCAGCCTTCCTCGGCAAAGGCTTCGGCCGCCGCCGCGCCGATGCCCTTGGAAGCGCCGGTGATGAGGACGCGCTTGCCGCGCAGATGCAGATCCATGGGAATACTCGCTGGTGAGGGGGAGGCGGGACCGAGGCAGACGAAAACTGTCAGGCTTGAAAATTGTCAGCCTGGAAATTGTTAGGCTTGCGGCGCCGTTGCGGTCAACATTGCAGTGCAGCGTTGCGCGGCAGGCAGGATTGGTCCATTGCAAGGCAATCAAATAAGCGGCATTAGCCGGCCCGGAAACAAGTGCGAGGAAACGCCCCATGAGCAGCGCCAAGAAGCAATACCGGATTGCCGTCATTCCCGGCGATGGCATCGGCAAGGAAGTGGTTCCGGAGGGCCTGCGCGTGCTGGAAGCGGCTGCGAAAAAGCACGGCGTCTCCGTGCATTTCGATCATTTCGATTTCGCCTCGTGGGACTATTACGAAAAGCACGGCGAGATGATGCCGGAGGACTGGAAGGCCAGGATCGGCAAGCACGACGCGATCTATTTCGGCGCCGTCGGCTGGCCGGCGAAAATCCCGGACCATATTTCCTTGTGGGGCTCGCTCATCAAGTTCCGCCGCGAGTTCGACCAGTATGTGAACCTGCGCCCGGTGCGGCTGATGCCCGGCGTGCCGTCGCCGCTGGCGAACCGCAAGCCCGGCGATATCGATTTCTGGGTGGTGCGCGAGAATACCGAAGGCGAGTATTCCTCCGTCGGCGGCCGCATGTTCCCCGACACCGACCGTGAGTTCGTGACCCAGCAGACGGTGATGACGCGCGTCGGCGTCGATCGTATTCTGAAATTCGCGTTCGAACTGGCGCAGTCGCGGCCGAAGAAGCACCTGACCTCGGCGACCAAGTCCAACGGCATCTCGATCACGATGCCCTATTGGGACGAGCGCGTGGAGGCGATGGCGAAGAATTTTCCCAAGGTGAAGTGGGACAAGTACCACATCGACATTCTCACCGCGAATTTCGTGCTGCATCCGGATTGGTTCGACGTCGTGGTCGGCTCGAATTTGTTCGGGGACATTCTTTCGGATCTCGGGCCGGCCTGCACCGGCACGATCGGCATCGCGCCATCGGGCAACATCAATCCGGAAGGCAATTTCCCGAGCGTGTTCGAGCCGGTGCATGGCTCGGCGCCTGACATCGCCG
>JAQSDT010000002.1:8318-9682 GCA_029946075.1 bacterium
AATCCGATCGGCCAGATCTGGTCGGGCGCGATGATGCTGGAGCATCTCGGCGAGAAGCAGGCGGCAGCCTCGATCGTCGGCGCCATCGAGCGCACGCTCGGCGAACGCACGCTGCGCACGCGCGATCTCGGCGGTAACGCGGATACGACCGCGTGCGGCAAGGCGGTCGCGGATATGGTGGATTAGGGCCGCTCGACTACAAATTCTATCGTCGCCCCGGCGAAGGCCGGGGCCCATACGCCGCGGCGGATGTAATTGTACGCGGTGTCGGTCACCTTGCTTAACCGATAGCGCAACGCGGTATGGGTCCCGGCGTTCGTCGGGACGACGGAGATTTTATTTCGCCTTCACGATCCGCCGGCAGTGCTCCCACGCCGCGCGCATCAAATTCTCGCTGGCTTCCGGGGTGCGGAAGGCGGAATGCGCCGACAGCGTCACGTTGTCGAGTTTGGTCAGGGGATGATCAGCGGGCAGCGGTTCGATGTTGAAGACGTCGAGGCCGGCGTGGCGGATCTGGCCTGATTTGAGCGCGTCGATCATGGCCTCCTCGTCGACAACAGCGCCGCGCGCGGTGTTGATCAGGATGACGCCGAGCTTCATGGCTTCGATGCAGGCGCGCGAGATCATGCCGCGCGTCTCGTCGTTGAGCAGCAGGTGGATCGAGATGACGTCGCTCTCCGACAGCAATTCGTCGAGCTCGACGAACTCGACCTTCGGGTATTTCTTCGGCGAGCGGTTCCAGGCGATGACGCGCATGCCGGAGCCGATCGCGATCCGCGCGACTTCGGCCGCGATGCCGCCGAAGCCGACCAGGCCGAGCGTCTTGCCGGTCAGCTGCATGCCGTCGTCGCGCAGCCAGTTGCCGGCGCGGATGCCGCGATCCATCTTGGCGAGCCCGCGTGCGGCTTCCCACATCAGCGCGATGGCGCATTCGGCCACCGCCGTATCGCCGTAACCCTTGATCAGGTGCACGGTGATGCCGAGTTCGGCGAGTTCTTCCGGGTTCATGTAGCTGCGCGCGCCGGTGCCGAGAAATACGACGTGCTTCAGCCCGGTGCATTTCTTCGCAACGTCGGTCGGCAGCGCGGTGTGGTCGACGATCGCGATCTCGGCGCCGTCGAGAATGGCGGGATACTGATCCGGGATGATGTCGGGATTCCGGTTGATCCGGATTTCGGGATCGCCTGCCTTGTGCAGCCGCTCGAAGATCACGGCCAGCGATTCATTGGCGTCGACAAAAACTCCGCGCACGGCACTTCCCCTCGTTTATTTCGTTCTCAGGACGCAACGCCGGCCAGCGCCAGCACGGTATGCATCAACACGTTTGCGCCTGCGGCGCAATCGGCCTGCGTGGCGTCTTCCAG
>JAQSDT010000003.1:0-9057 GCA_029946075.1 bacterium
CCAACGGGATCGCCCACCAAGGCCATCACGATCGGAATTTTCGTACCCGATGCGATCGCTGCCTGGGTGCCGGGAGAATTCACCGCGACGATGACCTCGACGCCGGCGCGGATCAACTCCTCTGCAAGCGCCGGCAATTGCTCCAACCGGCCATCTGCCGAGCGCACCTCCAGCACGAGGTTTTGCCCCTCGCGATAGCCGAGGGATTCGAGCGCCGGAGCGAGCATGGCGCGCCGTCCGACTGCATCTGAGCTCGTCAGCAGGCCGACGCGGCTGGCTTTGCCAACCGGCTGCGACAGGGCAGTGTCGGCCACGGTCGATGCTGCCACGCCCGCAAGCAGCGTGATGAATTCGCGTCGCTTCAATTGGCCGAATTGCATCGGTCCTCGCGGGTCGGCAGCACATTTTCAGAATATCACTCCAGCGAGGGTTCGTCAGCGGGGATGAGGCCATTCAAAACCCGCCGGCTATCGGCCAATGCTGGTGGGCGGGCCGGCTCCAGCCCGAAAGGCCGCCAGTCGTCCCAGCCGCGCAGGGTGCTCTGCGACATTTGATATAGAAATCGACCCTCGGCAAACGCGGCGGCAAGCACGATGGCGCACGGTCCGAAGATGATCAGAAGCCTTCGCAAGCGTCAAAAACTTGCATGATGACGAACAACACCAGCCTAGCTTTCCCGACCAATGCCACCTATATTCACCCCGTCGCAAGACGATGGCGCTGAACCTTAGAGTGGACTGCGGGCAGACCCGGGGGCAGTACCCGGCGCCTCCACCTTAGCAGCTTGAAGGTCTCATTCCGGTGAGATCGATTTGGCCGAAAGGCAAAATCCCAGGGGCTGCTAGGGCGGGGGCGAACCAGGATCGATGGTCGCAAAGAAACTCTGAATTGTGCTCGGCATGATACCGCCGTTATCGGGTCAAAAACCTAAATGCAAACGATAACGTTGCATTGAACGAAGTGCGCCTCGCGGCGTAACCTGTTCGGGGTTGGTCCACCTGGCAACAGAACGGCCATTGCCGCGTCAGCCTTCGGGTTGGCGCGGCTTTTATTTGAGGGCTCGCGCGTCGCCTTCAGTTCATGCTCCTGTCGTGCTAGAGCCCGGTTCTGATTGAATCAGAACCGGGCTCTAGATTCTTGTTTTGACGCGTTTTCTTTACGCGAACCGGTTTCCACTTCGCTCGAAAACGCTATAGGTGTAGGTCATGTCGCAACGAAGGAGTGTGAGCGTTGACCGAGGCGATCGCTTCCGCTGACACCTCCCGCAGCCTGCTGATCGCCGCCGCCGGCGGTCTCGTATCGGGCATCCTCACCCCGTTGCTGCCGTCGGTGATCGACCAGCTGCTCGGCATTCCCGGCCAATTCCGCATTTCGCTGATCGCCGTGCCGTTCGCGGTGCTCGTGTTCGTTCTCGTGCGGCGCTTCAGCGCCAATCCGCTGTGGGCGTCGGTGCTGGCCGCCATCATTACGATGATCGCGTTCGTCTGCGCGGTGAATGCGGCGATCTTCATCGACGGGCAGACGATGGGTGCCGCGCGCATCATGCGCTATCTGCTGGCGGGCTTGACCGGCGGGCTGGTCGGCACCGCTGTCATGGCGCTCGGTATCGGCCTCCTGCCTGCCGGGCCGCGTCAGGCCGCGGCGTGGTGGCCGATGCTGATGACGGGCACGCTGGCCGGCACGCTGCTGGCGCTCGACAACGCGCTCGATCTCGACCGGACCTCGTTCCTCTATCCGGTCTGGCAGGCGGCCGTGGCGCTGCGGCTGGCGATGATCCTGCGTGGCAGCAAGGCTCGCTGACGAAGCCTTGCCAAATACGTCGCCGCGTTACGGAGCGATGGTCAGTACGGCCTTCATGTTCGGATGGTACCGGCAGTAATATTCGACCGTGCCTGCCTTCTTCAAAACTGAAGTCACGCTCTTCTTCGCCGGCGTGGCGACGTCGAAATCGCCATTGCGGGCGGTCGCGGTGTGCGCCAGCACGTCCTTGTTGATCCATTCGATGGTGTCGCCGACCCTGGCCGTAACCTCGGCCGGCGAGAACACCAGATTATCGATCGTGATCTGAATCGTCGCTGCCTGCGCCGGGACGGCCATCGTGCCGAGCAGCAGCGTGGTCAGAAGTAGCAGATGGCGTCCCGGAAGCATGGCGATCTCCTACTTCAACGCTGCGGCGACGTGCTCGGCGTGCTGCTGATGGCCCTGGAACAGCTTGAGGCCGGTCTGCAGCAGGCTCTTCAGTTCGGCATTGCCGGCCGAGGGAATGAGCTGCGTCTCCAGCGCGCCGTTGACTGCCTTGTGATAGGCGACCTCGTTGGCGACATAGGCCTTGTCGTAGTCGGCGCCTTTCAGCTTGGCGAGTTCGGCGAGCTTTTCGCCGGCCTGCTTCGACAGCGCCTTGCTGGTGTCGTTGTCCTCGGGCGTCACCTTGAGCTTCTTGACGAGGTCGAGCGCCTGCTTGTTCACGGCCTCATGGTCGCGCAACATGTCCTGCGCGAACGCCTTGACGGCGCTGCTGCTGGCCTTCTCGATCGCCTGTCTGGCGGCGGCGATGTCGATCACGCCAGCCGTGTAGGCGATGTGCGCGATCTGCGGGTCGGTGGGTTTTGCGCTCTGCGCCAGCGCTCCGCCCGCCAGCAGGCTCAATGCGGCGATCGCCGCGCTCAATCGAACGAACATGGTTTGACACTCCTGTGGAGCCGCGCATGAAAGGCGGCTCATGTTTGGTTGCACGGGAGGTTGGATGGTGGAGGCGGGCAGAGGTTCCCGGGATTATCCGGCGAAACCCAGCCGTCGCAGCACGGCGTCGGTCAGACGCTCGCAGCGCTTGCCGGCGAACGGAAACGCTTCCATCACCACCGGGCCGATTTTCCTCTCGACATTGTCGCGCAGCATCGTGCGGGCGCGATGCAGCCGGCTTTTCACCGTCTCCGGCTTCAGGCCGAGAAGCTCGGCGGTCTCTTCCACATTCATGCCTTCGATCACACGGGTGATGAAGACGAGGCGAAACGCCTCCGGCAATTCATCGATGGCGTGTTCGACGACGTTCTGGATCTGACGCTGGGCCATGGATTGTTCCGGATCGTCCGACGCGGTGAGGGGAAACTGGATGACCTGGGCTTCGAGGGCGCCTTGCGGCAGTGAGTCCAGGTCGACTGTCGGGCGGCGGCGCCGCAGCCGGCCGAGCGCCTCGTTCATCGCGATTCGCGCCAGCCATGTCGACAGGCTGGATTCGCCGCGAAAGCTTTCCAGATGCGTGAAGGCGCGGACATAGGCCTCCTGTACCACGTCCTCGGCCTCGCCATGGTTGCGCAGGATGCCGCGGGCCAGCCGATAGAGCTTGCGGTTGTTGGCCTGCATGATGGCCCGAACTGCCGCCTCGTTGCGGGCCAACGCACGGCGCACCAGTTCGGCGTCGCCAGTTTCGAGGAGCGCGGTCTGGGCTTGCCGGGCATTGTGCATGGTGTCCACCAATAGCAGTGTGTCGGGGTTGGATGCAGGAAAGGCAAAGAGGTTCCCGGAAAAATCGCCGCGGGAAACGGCCGCCGCTGAGCACCGCGAAATCCGTGCGCTGGATCGGGCCGTCGGCGCCGAGGCCCCGGGAGAAGCGGCCCTGATTGCCGCCTTGCGGATCGGTGGCGCAGCCCGGTTCGATGCTCCGCCCCAGTAGTTCTACCCACCACCTGCATTAAGGCCGTTTTAGCCGAACGCCGCCTACGCTGGCCGCTTCCCAACGAGGCGGTATCTCAAGATGCGGATCGGACGGCTTTTTGCACTATCGATGCTCTCGGTGACATTCCTGGCCGTCGTTCTCGGCGCCGGGGTTCTGGTTCCGCAATACCGGACCTTCGCCAGCAAGAGCGAAGCGATCAAGACCGTGGAAGCCTATGGCGCGGTGCTGGCGGTGGGCCAGCAGGTCGCCGGCTACCGGGCGCCGTATGTCGGCCCGCTGTTCCAGGAAGGCCCCGCGACGCAGGCGCAGAAGGATGCTGCCGCAAAAGCCGTGCAGACGGCTGAAGCTGCCTTCGCCAGGGCGCGAGCGGTCGTCGGCGCACTGAACGACAACGCTGCGCTCTTGCAGGGTCTCAATCAGGCCGCAACGAAACTCGCCGATGTCGGCGCGGCAAGCGACCGCGCGATGAATCTTCCGATGAGCGGGCGCGATCCGGCGGTGATCAAGGGTTTCCTGCCGGGCATCTCCGGCGTGGTTGGAATCATCGAGCCGCTGCTGAACCGGCTTGAGAATCAGGTGGCGATGGCGGACGCGTCGCTGACGGCGCTCCTGAACGTCGCGCGTACGTCGCAGGATTTGCGGATCTCGGCCGGCGGCCGTGCCGCCACCGTTTCGCTGGCGATCAGCACCCGCCGTCCGCTCACGGCACCTGAAATTTCCTCGATCGACCGTGGTCAGGGCCGCGTCGATCTCGACCGCGAGCGCATCGAGGCCGGCATCGACCAGACCGGCAATCCGCCGCGCGTGGTCAAGGCGTTCCGCGACGCCGTCGATAATTATTTCGGCAAGGTCGCGCCATGGTTTGAACAGCAGATGGCCGCCGGGCGTGCCGAAGGCAAATACGAAATCAACTCCGATCAGCTTGCAGCCATGATCGTGCCGGCAGTGCAGGCGTTCTTCGCCGTGCGCGATGCCGCGCTCGCCGAAGCCGCCGAGCGTGCGGGCTCCGCCCGCGACGGCGCGCTGACGATGCTGGCGCTGGCCGGCGTCGCCGTGCTGGCACTGCTCGCCGTGCTGGCCGGCGTCACCGTGATGTTGCGCCGCCGCGTCATCACGCCGCTGGCGAACATGACCGGCGTCGTCGGCGATCTCGCCGCCGGCCGTCACGATGTCATCGTTCCGACCATCGATCGGGCCGACGAGATCGGCGCCATGGCCGGCTCCCTGCAGGTGTTCAAGGAGGCGCTGATCGCCAAGCAGGCCGCCGACGCGGCCGCCGCGATCGAGGCCGATGCCAAGATCCAGCGCGGCCAGCGCGTCGACCGGATCACCGGCGACTTCGAGGCGATGATCGGTGAGATCGTCGAGATCGTGTCGCAGGCCTCGAGCGAACTGGAAGCTTCCGCCGACACGCTGACGGCGACTGCCGATCGTTCCGAACAACTGACCACCACGGTTGCAGCGGCCTCCGAGCAGGCCTCGACCAATGTGCAGTCGGTGGCCTCAGCCACCGAGGAGATGGCTTCTTCCGTCAACGAGATCAGCCGTCAGGTCCAGGGCTCGGCGCGGATCGCCAATGAGGCGGTGGAGCAGGCGCAGAAGACCAATGATCGCGTCGCTGAACTGGCCAAGGCTGCCGCGCGCATCGGCGACGTCGTCGAACTGATCAACACCATCGCCGGCCAGACCAACCTGCTGGCCCTGAACGCCACCATCGAGGCGGCGCGGGCGGGCGAAGCCGGTCGTGGCTTTGCGGTGGTCGCGTCCGAAGTGAAGGCGCTCGCCGAGCAGACCGCGAAAGCGACCGGCGAGATCAGCCAGCAGATTTCGGGCATTCAGGCGGCGACCCAGGAATCGGTCGCAGCGATCAAGGAGATCGGCGACACCATCGGCCGGATGTCGGAGATTGCCTCCACCATCGCCGCCGCCGTCGAACAGCAGGGCGCCGCGACCCAGGAAATCTCCCGCAACGTACAGCAGGCCGCGCACGGCACGCAGCAGGTTTCCTCGAACATCGCCGACGTGCAGCGTGGTGCGAGCGAAACCGGCTCCGCGTCGTCCCAGGTGCTGACGGCGGCAAGATCGCTGTCGGGCGAAAGCGACCGCCTCAAGCGCGAGGTCGGGCAATTCCTGAGTTCAGTGCGGGCGGCATAGGGTTTCGCCCGCACGGCGAAGTGTTCGGTGCCCGAAGCTCAAGCCGCTACCGGCACCTGATCCAGAAACCCGGTGATGCTGCGGATGCGGCCGCCGCTCAGCACCGCGAAATCCGTGCCCTTGATCGGGCTGTCGGCGCCGTCGGGGCCGAGGCCCCAGGAGAAGCGGACGTGATCGCCGAAGCCGTTGGGCTGGCCGATCAGGCTGAACCTGAAATCCGGAAAACGCTGCTGCACACCTGCGATCAGCGCGTCGACGCCGTCATGGCCGTCGCCGGCCATCAGCGGATCGACATAGCGGGCGTCGGCGGTCCAGTTCGCGGCCAGCATCTCGCGGCGACGCGCGGGCGTGCGTTCGTTCCACAGGTCGATATAGCCGCGCGCAATCGTGTTGACATCGGTCATCTTGCTCTCCTTCGTTGGGGCCGAACGGATCGGCTGACCGAGCAATAGAAAGTCGGCGCGCGCCGATCGATTACCTCGGAGGTTAAAGTTTGACCTCCGAGGTCAAGGACCGGCCGCTGAACCTGGAGTCGAAATGCCAGTCACTATCCCCGCGACGAAAATCTCCGGCATCGGGCTCGCCACGACCGCGGTTGCCAAACAGTTCGAACATCTCGTGCGCGAATTTCCCGACATAAGGGACGTGCACCGCTGGGGCACGCTGAACCTTCAGCTGGATTACCCGCTGCGCATCCTCAATCCCGACTTCACGAGTACGCCGGTTGAATGGGATCCGGGCTTTGTCGAGCGGTTCAGCCTGACGCGCATTGGTCTGGAGCCCGTCGGCGCGAAGCCGCAGCCGGCATGGGTCTATGTCGCGCACCGCTCGCCGCATCGCGCGAATACGCTGTTCATCGAACTGCTTACTGCGACGCTTGCGGTCAAAAACGGCGACCGGTTCCTGGTTCACCTGCCGGACTACCGGTATTCATCCGTGATCGTGCTGTGAAACGAAAATGGCCGGGACTTCCAGTGCGAAGACGCGCTTCGCACTTCTGGCCCGGCCATCTCAACGGTATCTGGCTGGTTCGCGGTTACTTCGCCGCGATTACCATGATCTCGACATTGTATTGCGGCGCGGCGAGCTTGGCTTCGACGGTGGCGCGCGCCGGGGTGTTGCCGGCCGAGACCCAGCCGTCCCAGGCCGCGTTCATCTCGGGGAAGGTCTTCATGTCGGTGATGTAGATCGTCGCCGACAGCAGCTTCGACTTGTCGGTGCCGGCCTTGGCGAGGTGACCGTCGATGATCGCCAGGATGTCTTGCGTCTGCTCGGTCACGCTCTTGCCCGCGGCCTTGCCGGCGACGACGCCGGCGAGATAGACGGTATTGCCGTGGACGACGACCTGGCTCATGCGAGGTCCGGTTTCAAAGCGCTGAACGGTCATTTTGTTATTCTCCTGAATGAGGGCGGCGCTTCTTAGCGCGCCTGTGCGATGGGCGCCACCGCGTTATTTGCAAGCGCCAATGCGGCGTTACCCCGCAGCCTTCGCCGCCGCACGCCCCGCATTCCTCCCCGAGAACAGGCAGCCGCCGAGGAACGTGCCTTCCAGCGAGCGATAGCCGTGCACGCCGCCGCCGCCGAAGCCGGCCGCTTCGCCGGCGGCATAGAGTCCCCTGATGATCTGGCGGTCGTTGCCGAACACGCGCGAATCCAGGTCGGTCTCGAAACCGCCCAGCGTCTTGCGGGTCAGGATGTTGAGCTTCACCGCGATCAGCGGGCCGTGCTCGGGATCGAGGATCCTATGCGGCTTCGCGGTGCGGATCAGTTTGTCGCCGATATAGCGCCGCGCATTGTGGATGTTCATCACCTGCGCGTCCTTGACGTAGGGGTTCGTCATTTCGCGGTCGCGCGCCTCGATCTGCGCCTTGATGTGGTCGAGCTTGAGGTGATCGCTGCCGGCGAGCGCGTTCATCGCGCTGACGAGGTCGGCGAGATTGTCGCGCACGATGAAGTCGGCGCCGTTCTGCTTGAACGCTTCCACCGGCGCCGGCGCGCCCTTGTTGGTGGCGCGCTTGATCGTCATCCGCCAGCTTTTTCCCGTGAGATCGGGATTTTGCTCGGAGCCGGAAAGTGCAAACTCCTTCTTGATGATGCTCTGGGTCAGGATGAACCAGGAATAATCATGGCCGGTGCTCATGATGTATTCGAGCTGGCCGAGCGTATCGGAGCCGGGGAACAGCGGCGCGGGCAGGCGCTTTCCGGTGGCGTCGAACCACATCGAGGACGGGCCGGGCAGGATGCGGATGCCGTGGCGCGGCCAGATCGGTGACCAGTTCCGGATGCCCTCGACATAGTGCCACATGCGGTCGCGGTTGATCAGCCGCGCGCCGGCGCCTTCGGTGATGCCGATCATGCGGCCATCGACATGTTCGGGCACGCCGGAGATCATGAATTTCGGCGGCGCGCCAAGTCGTTTCGGCCAGTTCTGCCGCACCAGATCGTGGTTGCCGCCGATGCCGCCGGAGGCGACGATCACGGCTTGCGCTCGCAACGTGAAGTCGCCGACCACCTTGCGGGACGAACTCTGGCCGCGCTCGACCGGATCGGCTTCGAGCACCGCGCCGCTGACACCCTCGACCGTGCCGTTGGTGACGATCAGCGCGTCGACGCGGTGGCGAAAGCGGAACGTCAGCCGGCCGCGCTTCTGCGCCTCGCGCGCGCGGCGCTCGAACGGCTCGACGATGCCGGGGCCGGTGCCCCAGGTGACGTGGAAGCGCGGCACCGAATTGCCATGCCCCATCGCGTCATAGCCGCCGCGCTCGGCCCAGCCGACCACCGGAAAAATCCGATGCCCCATCGCGCGCAGCCAGTCGCGCTTTTCGCCGGCCGCAAAGGCGACATAGGCTTCCGCCCACTTCTTCGGCCAATGGTCGTCGTCGCGGTCGAAGCCCGCGGTGCCCATCCAGTCCTGCAAGGCAAGATCGTGGGAATCCTTGATGCCGAGCCGGCGCTGCTCGGGGCTATCGACCAGAAACAACCCGCCGAACGACCAGAATGCCTGCCCGCCGAGGTTTTGCTCGCCCTCCTGGTCGACGACGATGACGCGTTTGCCGGCGTCGGCGATTTCGGTCGCCGCGACCAGCCCCGCCAGCCCGCCTCCGACCACGATCACATCAGCGTCTTCAGCCATTGTTTCCTCCCCCGCAGCGACGTCGATTCAAGACTGCGAGAGCGCGCGTGGTCAACGGTCCAATCGGCCCTGCCTGTGTCCGCAGCGCCACCGTGGG
>JAQSDT010000003.1:9067-9678 GCA_029946075.1 bacterium
TCCAGTTTGGGACCTTTTCGCGGCACGGGTGCAGCGCGCCAGCAACACTTGATTTGAATTTGTTTTGAGCGGCCTTCGCCGGCTGGACAAAAACCCGATCTCAAACGACCCTCACAACTGTCTTGCATCACCAAGACGATCAGATTCGGTTTCGACGTTTTTCGACTGGGGCTGGGATATGAAGCTGGTGACGGGGTTGCTTGCAGCGGTGCTGCTGCTGGCGGGGGTCGGAGCGAGCCAGGCCGTGGTACGGATCGCCGATGATCGCGGCGGCCGGATCGGCACCTACGTCGACAAGTACCAGGGCCTGCGCAGCTCGGGTGAAACCGTCATCATCGACGGCCTGTGTGCCTCGGCCTGTACCATCATTCTCGGCGCGGTCTCGCCTGACCGGATTTGCGTCACCTCGCATGCCAATCTCGGCTTCCATGCCGCCTGGGACTACGGCGCGAACGGCCGTGCGGTGACCAACACCGAGGCCACCCAGATGCTGTACTCGATGTACCCGACGCCGGTTCGCAAATGGATCGCGGCACGGGGCGGGCTGACCCCGCGCATGATCTTCCTGAAGGGCAAGCAGCTGCAGGCGCTCTACAAGCCCTGCTACCTCG
>JAQSDT010000004.1 GCA_029946075.1 bacterium
ACTCCGGGTGGCGAGAGACCTGGTGTCGACGATGTCGCGGGCGGCTTTGAGCGCGTCGGCCAGCGAAAGGGACGAGGGCTTCGCCGCGGCCAGCGCGTCCGGAAAATCCGTCCGGTAATGTCCGCCGCGGCTTTCCTCGCGCCGCCAGGCGGCAACCGCGATCATCAACCCGACCAGCGCAGGATCGGATGCCGCGCCGTTTCGGGTCGCGAGCGGATAGAGGCTGCGAACCGCGCGCTCGATCGCATGACGGTCGCGCAGCACGCCGAGTCCCTGCGACATCATCGGCCGTACCGCCGATGGATCGGACGCAGGGGGCGTGTCATGTGCCGGGCGCGTTTTCAGCGGCGCGCGGCTGGCGCCGGCGACGCTCTCCGCCACCCACCTGGCGCAGACGATCGCTTCCATCAGCGAGTTGCTGGCGAGGCGGTTGGCGCCATGCAGTCCGGTGCGGCTGACCTCGCCGCAGGCCCAGAGGCCTTCGACCGTGCTGCGACCTTCGATATCAACGGCGATACCGCCCATGTGGTAGTGCACCGCCGGCCGCACCGGGATCGGATCGGTTGCGGGATCGATCCCGGCCATCTTGCAGAATGCCGAGATGACGGGATAGCGCCGCGCGAAATCCGCACCGGGATGTTCTCGCGCGTCGAGAAACACGCGATGTCCCTCGGCGCGGCGGCGCCAGACCGCGCGGGCGACGATGTCGCGTGGCGCCAGTTCCGCGCCGGCCTGGTTCGCCATGAAGCGCTGTCCGGTGTCGTCGATCAGAATTGCGCCGTCGCCGCGAACGGCCTCGGTCACCAGCGGCATCGGCCGTGACGGTCCGTCGAAAGCGGTCGGGTGAAACTGGATGAACTCGAGATCTGAGAGAAGCGCGCCCGCACGCGCCGCCAGCGCAAGGCCCTGGCCGAAACAGCCGGACGGGTTGGTGCTGTCGAGGAACAGTCCGCCGATGCCGCCGGTTGCCAGCACGACACGGCCGGTGTCGATCACCAGCGGGCCGTCCGCGTTCACCGCCAGCACGCCCTTGATCGCGTTGTCCTCGACAACAAGGCTTCGTGCCTCGACGCCTTCGAGCAAGGTGATCGACGGGCAGCGTCGCACGGCGGCGATCAAGGCGCGCATGATCTCGCGGCCCGTGCCGTCGCCGGTGGCATGGACGATCCGGTTGCGGCCGTGTGCGGCCTCGAGGCCCAGCCGCCAGCCGCCATCGGGCCGGCGGTCGAAGCCGACGCCGAGTTGCGCCAGATGTTCGACCGCGGCCGGCGCAGCATGAACGATCCGGCTCGAGATCGCCTCGTCGCACAGGTCGGCGCCGGCGGCGAGCGTATCTGCCAGGTGAAGGGCGGGGGTGTCATCCTCGCCCATCGCCGCGGCGAGGCCGCCTTGCGCCCACAGGCTGGAGGCTTCCGCGCCGAGCGGCGCCTTCGACAGCAGCAGCACGGGCTCGGGCGTCATTTGCAGCGCCGTCATCAGGCCGGCGGCGCCGCCGCCGATGATGACGGGACGGTTGGACAGAGCGGAGAGCGTTGCACTCATATCGCCAGCATCCTTTCGACGGCGCGCCGGGCGGGCGCCGCAATGGCCGGATCGATCGTCACGGCATGTTTGCCGGTCTCCAGCGCGTGACGGATGTTCTTCAGCGTGATCCGCTTCATGTGCGGGCACAGATTGCACGGCCGCATGAACTCGACGTCGGGGTGGAGCACCGCGACGTTGTCGCTCATCGAGCATTCCGTCAGCAGCACGACGCGGGGCGGGCGCTTCTGGCCGACATAGTCGGACATCGCCGCCGTCGATCCGGAGAAGTCAGCCTCCGCCACCACCTCCGGCGGGCATTCCGGATGCGCCAGCACGGTGACGCCGGGATGGTTCTCGCGCAGTTGCCGGATGTCGTCCGGCGTAAACAGCTCGTGCACCTCGCAATGGCCCTTCCACGCGATGATCTTTACGCCGGTTTGGGCGGCGATGTTCTGCGCCAGATACTCGTCCGGCAGCATGATCACACTGCTGGTTCCGAGCGACTCCACCACCTTGAGCGCGTTGCCCGAGGTGCAGCAGATGTCGGATTCCGCCTTCACCGCCGCGGAGGTGTTGACGTAGGTGACGATCGGCACGCCGGGATAGCGTTGCCGCATCAGCCGCACGTCCTCGGCCGTGATCGAATCCGCCAGCGAGCAGCCGGCGGCGAGGTCGGGGATCAGCACGGTTTTTTCCGGGTTCAGCAGCTTGGCGGTCTCGGCCATGAAGTGGACGCCGGCGAGCACGATGATGTCGGCGTCGACCTTGGTGGCCTCGCGCGCCAGCAACAGGCTGTCGCCGACGATGTCGGCGACGCCGTGGAAGATTTCCGGCGTCTGGTAGTTGTGCGCCAGGATGACGGCGTTGCGCTCGCGCTTGAGCTTCAGGATGGCGTCGACGTCATCAGCGAAGGTGGCCCATTCCGGCGGCGGGATGACGCGCCTGACGCGCTCATAGAGCGGCGAAGTGGCGGCAAGGGTGGCGGCGTTCAGGTCGGCCATTTATACTCTCCATGAGCATATTATGGCTTATACTTATCCTGAGCATAACCAATGTCAAGGTCGCGAAAGCGGGAGTTTGGTGCCGGCGATGGCCCGCTCTGCCAGTACCGCATGGCGGAAGCGGAACAGCTTGGCGGGGCGCCCGACCGTGTCGGCGGCGATTGCGCCCGTTTCTTCAACGAGTTGCTGCTGCTCGATGAGGCGGCGGAAGTTCTGCTTGTGGACCAGCCGGCCTGCGAGCGCCTCAACACTGCGTTGCAATTGCAGCAGGGTGAACTCGGCGGGCATCAGTTCGAACACGACCGGACGGTATTTGATCTTGGCGCGCAGCCGCGCAATTCCGGTGGCGAGAATCCGGCGATGATCGCCGGCCATCGCGCGGCAGGGGGCGGTCGGCGCCGGATTGCCGCGGTCGCGCGTCGCCTCTGTGATCATCGCGGCCTCGTACAGCAACTCATAGCGCTGCAGCACCAGTTCCTCGTTCCATTCGCGCTCGTCGAGACCGAAAGTGATGGCGGCGCGCTGCCAGCGATCGCGCTGCAGCGGGGCGGGGGGCGCCGACCTGGCCCACGCACGCAGCTTTGGCGCCAGCAATTTCGCAATCAGGGCCGGAGCACCGGCGCGGTGATCTTCCCAGGGGAAGTAATCGTACCAGCCTGACCAGTTGGCGTCGGAGCCCGGCCGCGCCTCGTCCTCGCGGGTCAGGCCGAGATAGCTGATGGAGATCGAATGCGGCGCCGTGGCATCCCCGGTCCGGCCGCGATCGGCGAAGGTATAGAGCTGCTCGACATAGCCCAGGGGATGGCCGGTCTGGGCCTCGACCCATGCCCGCAATCCCGTCTGCAGCGAGCGGTGCTTGAATTCGAACGGCCCGCTGGGCAGCGCGCTGCCGCTGGCAATCGTCATGATCTTGGGCTCGCCATCGGTGACGGCGACGAGGACGGCGACGAGATCTGCCGTGATCGCGTGGGCAGCGCCCTTGCCTGCTTTTCGCGGTGCCCCTGCCACGTCCCTACGTCCGTCTCCGTTGTCGGCGCCTAGCAATATCCATACACGCCGCAGGCGTAAGGCAAGCGATTCCAGAACGGGCCATAGGTCGCACCGCCGTAATAGGGGCCGTCATAGCGGGAGGACGGGTTGGTGCCGTAATAGCCGGGCAAGGTGGACGAACCCGGCAGGATCGGCGTGCCGTAGACCCTCGGCGCAAACGGCACCACGCCGACCGGCGTGAACAGCACGTCGGGATCGGGTTCCTCGACCACCACCAGTTGGCGGCCACGGCGCACATATTGGGGCGCGGCCACGGTCGTGCGGTATTTGTAATTGGCGTGCGGCAGGCCCGGCGGCAGATTGTCGGCGGCGCGGACCGCGGCGCGTTTGCCGGCGGCAGGGCCGTCGGCGGCACCGGCGGTTCCGATCGCAGCGGTTGCGACCAGCAATGAGATCATCAGGCGCAGCATTGTCGGCTCCGAATCATCGGGGACGGCTTTATGCCACTTTATGCCGGAACGAGCGTTAACGAGAGGCTTGTGATAGCGGGATTGGCAAGTCGCCGTCATGGCCGGGCTTGTCCCGGCCATCCACGTCTTACTTTTACATCCCCAAAGACGTGGATGCCCGGGACAAGCCCGGGCATGACGTAGTTCTACTACTAACAATCTTGCCTCGCGGCGGCCGAGGGAATCTCAAGCCGTCAACGCCTGTTCCAGGTCCGCGATCAAATCTTCCTTGTCCTCGATGCCGATCGACAGCCGTACCACGTCGGGGGCGGCGCCCGATTTCACCTTGGCGGCGTCGTCGAGCTGGCTGTGGGTGGTCGAGGCCGGGTGGATCACCAGCGAGCGGGTGTCGCCGACATTGGCCAGATGCGAGAACAGCTTCAGGTTCGACACCAGGCTGACACCGGCGTCATAGCCGCCCTTGAGGCTGAAGGTGAACACCGCGCCGGCGCCCTTCGGGGCGTATTTGCGGGCGAGGCTGTTGTACTTGTCGCTCGCAAGGCCGGCGTAGTTCACCGCCGCCACCGCCGGATGGCCTGAAAGGAATTCCGCGACCGCCTTGGCGTTCTCGCAATGCTTCTGCATGCGCAGCGGCAGCGTCTCGATGCCGGTCAGGATCATGAAGGCGTTGAACGGCGAGATCGCCGGCCCGAGATCGCGCAGGCCGAGCACGCGGCACGCAATCGCGAAGGCGAAATTGCCGAACGTCTCCTGAATGCGGATGCCGTGATATTCCGGGCGCGGCTCGCTCAGCATCGGATATTTGTTGTCCTTCGACCAGTCGAAGGTGCCGGCGTCGACGATGATGCCGCCGAGCGAATTGCCGTGGCCGCCGAGAAACTTGGTCAGCGAGTGCACGACGATGTCGGCGCCGTGGTCGATGGGGCGGATCAGGTAGGGCGTCGCCAGCGTGTTGTCGACGATCAGCGGCACGCCAGCCCTGCGGGCGACTTCGGCGATCGCTTCAATATCGGTGATGCTGCCGGCGGGATTGGCGATCGACTCGATGAAGATCGCCTTGGTGTGCGGCGTGACCGCGCGCTCGAAGCTGCTGATATCGTCCGGATCGGCCCACGCCACGTTCCAGCCGAAGCTCTTGAACGCGTGCGTGAACTGGTTGATCGAGCCGCCGTAGAGTTTCCGCGCGGCGATGAACTCGTCACCCGGCATCAGGAGCTGTTGCAGCACGACGACCTGGGCGGCGTGGCCCGAGGCCACCGCCAGCGCGGCGGTGCCGCCTTCCAGCGCCGCGACGCGCTCTTCCAGCACGGCGGTTGTGGGATTGCCGATGCGGGTATAGATGTTGCCGAACGCCTGCAGGCCGAACAGCGAGGCCGCATGGTCGGCGTCGTTGAACACGAACGACGTGGTCTGATAGATCGGCGTCGCCCGTGCGCCGGTGGTGGGATCGGGTTGCGCGCCGGCATGCACGGCGAGGGTCGAAAATCCCGGGTGACGATCGGTCATTCTGTACGTCCTGTTGTTGGGGCCTGCTCGAAATTGCGCGGCATGCTGATGGCAGCGGCGTCCGCCGTCAAGCAGGGGGATCACACATCGAAGGGCTGAAACATGCCTGCTTCGCGATGCCGCATTCGCGATATGATTGTTTCGCGATTGCGCTAGGGCAAGTCGCTCTTGTTCTTCGCCGCGCGGTCGGATGCCGCGGTCTCGCCGCCGCCGACGCTCATCCGGTTCAGCGACAGGCGCATGCCCTGGGTCGGGATCGGCGCGCGCTTTGAACTCAGTGTGCGCGAATTGACGCCCATCCACGAGATCTCCGACGACAGCCGGCCATACTCGATCTTCGGGCAGCGGTTCATCACCACCTTGAGCCCGGCAGCTTCAGCCTTCCCGGCCGCCGCGTCATCGCGCGCGCCGAGCTGCATCCAGATCACCTTCGGCAGCGGCGACAGTTTCAGCGCTTCCTCGACCACCGGCATGATGTGGCTGGAGTTGCGGAAGATATCGATCATGTCGATCGGGCGATCGATGTCCGACAGCGAGGCGACGAACGGCTTGCCCATCAGGTTCTTGCCGACGTGGCCGGGATTGACCGGAATCATGTCGTAACCGCGCTGCGCGAGATATTTGAACGCGAAATAGCTGGGCCGCACGTTGACCGGCGAGGCACCGACCATCGCGATGGACTTCACGCCGTTGAGGATGCCGCGGATGTAATCGTCGTCGTAATTGTCGTGGTTCATTCTATCCTCTTGCGTCATTGCGAGCGCAGCGAAGCAATCCATTCTTTCTTCGTGCAGCACGATGGATTGCTTCGCTGCGCTCGCAATGACGGAAAGCCTATCTATCCTGCCAATTCGGCTCGCGCTTTTCGATGAAGGCGCCGATGCCTTCCTCGGCGTCGCGCGCCATCATGTTTTCCGTCATCACCTCTGCCGCATAGCGATAGGCGTCGGCAAGGCTCATTTCGGCCTGGCGGTAGAATGCCTCCTTGCCGAGCTTGATGGTGTAGGCGGATTTCAGCGCGACCTTCTGCGCCAGCGCGATCGCCGCGTCGCGTTCGGTGCCGGCGGCGACGACGCGGTTGATGAGGCCGATGTTCTTCGCCGTCGCCGCCGAGATCGGCTCGCCGGTGAGCAGCATCTCCATCGCCTGCTTGCGCGGGACGTTGCGCGACAGCGCCACCATCGGCGTCGAACAGAACAGGCCGATATCGACCCCGGGCGTCGCAAAGCCCGCAGCCTCGGAGGCAACGGCCAGATCGCAGCTTGCCACCAGCTGGCAGCCGGCGGCGGTGGCGATTCCCTGCACGGCGGCGACGACGGGTTTCGGCAGCTGCACGACGGCCTGCATCATCGCGCTGCAGGCATTCATGAGTTCGGCGAAATAGGCGCGGCCGCGGTCGGGATCGCTGCGGCGCGCGGTCATTTCCTTCATGTCATGACCCGCGGAATAGGCAGGGCCGTTCGCGGCGATCACGACTGCACGGATGCTGTTGTCGCTGTGAATATCCTTCAATGCGCCATGCAGGGCTGCAATCAGGCCTTCGGAGAGGCTGTTACGCGCCGCGGGGCGATTGAGGGTCAGCACGGCGATGGAGCCGACGCTTTCGCGCAGCAGGATCGGTGGTTGCGGCGCTGGTGCACGGGCGGGTTGGACTGGCATCTCAAAAATTTCCACTGGAGCTTTGACGACAACCTAATGTAACAGGCCTCGTGATGCGAGGGCAGGGTAGAACATGGCGGCAGCGAAAATGAGCGTGGCTGAACTGGAGCAGTTCCTGCGCGAGGAATTTCCCCAGGCGTTCAGCGACGGCGATATCACCATCGAAAGCGCCGATGGCGAGACGTGCCTGCTGCGCCGGCGGTTCAGCGAGAACATGCTGCGTCCGGGCGGCACGGTGTCGGGGCCGACGCTGATGGCGATGGCGGATTTTGCGATGTATGTCGTGCTGCTGTCGGCGATCGGTCCGGTGGGCCTTGCCGTCACCACCAACCTCAACATCAATTTCCTGCGCAAGGGCCAGCCCGGCCAGGACGTGCTGGCGGCTGCCAAGCTGCTCAAGCTCGGCAAGCGGCTGGCGGTCGGCGAGGTCAATTTGCTGTCGGGCTCGTCGCCCGATCCGATCGCCCATGTTACGGCGACCTATTCCATTCCAAACAAATAGGCTTTTGTGCGGTAATATAACACCATATTTACAAGCCATTGTTTTCAATGATGTATTTCGCCAACATCGGCGTTGACGATCCGCGCGTCAGTCTCTAGAAACCGCGCAGTTCGGCGCATCTGGCGCCGATTTCTATTTTCACGGATTTCCTCACATGAAAACCTATTCGGCAAAGCCCGCCGATGTGACGAAGAAGTGGGTGCTGATCGACGCCAAGGGTCTGGTCGTCGGCCGTCTCGCCACCCTCGTTGCCATGCGGCTGCGCGGCAAACACCTCCCGACCTATACCCCCCACGTCGATTGCGGCGACAACGTCGTCATCATCAACGCGGCGCATGTGGTGCTGACCGGTCGCAAGCGCGACAACAAGGTCTACTACAAGCACACCGGCTTCATCGGTGGCATCAAGGAACGCACCGCGAAGTCGATCCTCGAGGGTCGCTTCCCCGAGCGCGTGCTCGAGAAGGCCATCGAGCGCATGGTTCCGCGCGGTCCGCTCGGCCGCGTGCAGATGGGCAATCTGCGCGTTTACGCCGGCGCTGACCACCCGCATGAAGCCCAGCAGCCCGAGAAGGTTGATATCGCTTCGATGAACCGCAAGAACATGAGGGCCGCATAAGATGTCCGATACCATGCAGTCTCTCGATCAGCTCTCGTCGCTGAAGACGGCGGCGCCGGAAGCGCCGAAATACGTCAAGAAGGTCGACAAGTACGGCCGCGCCTATGCCACCGGCAAGCGCAAGGACGCGGTCGCCCGCGTCTGGATCAAGCCGGGCGCCGGCAAGATCGTGGTCAATACCCGTGAGGTCGAAGTCTATTTCGCCCGTCCGGTTCTGCGCATGCTGATCCAGCAGCCGCTGGTCGCAGCCGCGCGCGCCGGCCAGTACGATGTCATCTGCACGGTTGCAGGCGGCGGTCTGTCGGGCCAGGCGGGTGCCGTGCGTCACGGTATCTCGAAGGCGCTGACCAATTTCGAGCCGGATCTGCGCGGCGTCCTCAAGAAGGGCGGCTTCCTGACCCGCGACTCCCGTACCGTCGAGCGCAAGAAGTACGGCCGCGCCAAGGCGCGCAAGTCGTTCCAGTTCTCGAAGCGCTAATTCAGCTAAAATTTGCGGCGATTGCCGCATGGTCGAAACGAAGAGGGCGCCGCGAGGCGCCCTCTTTTTTTAATTACCATTTAGTGATGAGTTACCACGGGTTTTCGTGAAAACTTGCTTACCCGCACAAACGAAATGAGAAGATGCCACTCCTAGTGTCCGGGGTGCGATGGCGCGATCTGCATTTCCGGAAAGTGCGCCGAACAGTTGCATCACACGCGTTCGGGTGAACCCATGTCGTTCGATAACTCCACGCTTTATCTGTTCGCCACGATGGTTGCCGGCATGCTCGGCGCCATGCTGGTCTTCTTCGGCAGGCAGGAGAATATCCCTGCGTTGAAATGGTGGGGCACGGCGTATTTGCTCGGCGCCGCATCGGTCGCGGTCTCGACCGTGGGCGGTGCGAGGCTCGGCGAAATCACGCTGCTGGCGTTGACCGCAGTCGGCTTCGTCGCCTGCGGCATGGTGTGGAACGCAGCGCGCGTATTCCTCGGGCGAAAGCCCAATCTTCCCGGTCTGCTGTTCGGCGCCATCGCCTGGGTGGGCGCGGCCGTGATGCTGCCGGCGTCGGATTCGGTGCTGCGCCTCGGCTTCGGCGCTTTCATCGTCGCGATCTATGCGGCGTTGACCGCTTCGGAATTGTGGACCGAGCGGCGGCGCACCATGCAGAAGCGCTGGCCGGCAGTCGCGGTGCCGGTGATCCATGGCTGCGTGCTGCTGCTCCCGATCCTGCTCGGCAGCGTGCTGCGACCGCACGATGAATCCTTTGCCACCAGCGTCTGGGTCACGGCGTTTGCGATCGAACTGATCCTCTACGCGATCGGCACCGTGTTCGTCATCTTCATGCTGGTGTCGGATCGCGCGGTGACCGTGCACAAGCGGGCCGCTTCGATCGATCCCCTCAGCGGCATGCTGAACCGCCGCGGC
>JAQSDT010000005.1 GCA_029946075.1 bacterium
GAGACCGCTGTGCTGCAGGAGGCGGCGATGCTGAAGGTGACGTCGCCCGATTTCCACGCCGCCTGGGCCGGCATCAAGGCCGGCGCCAACACGCTCGATTTGCCGGGTTGGATGCGCGCCACCGCCAGGCGCAGTACGCATATCCGCGCCTGGCAATTGTTCTTCGAGGAATATCCGGTGGTGCTGGCGCCGACCACGGTGCAGCCGACACCCGGCCCGCGCGAGGACGCGATCAGCCCGGAGCGCACGCACGAATTGTTCTGGAACGACCTTCGTTTCGTCTCCGCGGTCAACGTGCTCGGCCTGCCCGGCGCCGTGGTGCCGGTCGCGGTGCACGACGGCAAGCCGATCGGCGTGCAACTGATCGCCGGCCGCTACCGCGAGGATCTCGCGCTGGATGCCGCGGCGGCGATCGAGAAGCGGGCGGGAACGCTGTCGGCGCAGTTGTGGGCACAGATGGGGTGACAACATGATATCTCGTTCTCGCGGCGCGTTTTCGCCCGAGCCTTGCGAATTTCATGTGCGCCAAAACAAAAGAGGGCGCAGGGAATGCCGGGTGCTTGCTGCACCCGCGGTCTTGCGTGCGAATGTGTGCGAAAAAAGATGCACACAAGCATACAGGTGAAGTCGGAGCAGCCCGGCATTCCCTGCGCAGTGGCTTTACGGCTTATGCCGTGCTCTCCCCGGAGAAGTATTTCCTTCTTGCCTCCGTCGCTGACGGATTGAGGATTGGCCGAACCCGGTCGGGTCAGCCGCTCCTCCGCCAGCTTGACGCCAGCAACGGGCGCCAGGACCACACGGTTTTGCCGTACGCAGCCGTCTGATGTCGCTTTTGGCTTCGTCAGACATGGGGGCCGGTCGTCTGCACGCTGTGTTCGCTCACGGACAAAGCCCGCCCTGCCAACCAACACGCGCCCGACACCGCCGCGTCCACCGCAACCCGCCCCAACGTTCGTGACGATGGCCGACGCCCCTCTTGGCGGGACGGGATGGCGGGAGTTTTACAGGTGATTTGGGGTGGAGGTCAAGTTGATTTCGGAAAATCAGAAGTGTGCAAACCTGTGTTGCGTGCACTACAACTCACTCTGTTGCGATCATGAGAACGAAATCGCTTTCACCAACGATGCGTATCGCCGCGCCGTCAGCGATCATCCCCTCGGCTTTCCTGTGTTTCGCGCTCTTTTCCTGGCCGCGCGTCAGCCGCAGGTCTTGATCGCCGACGACAAGGATTGTGGTTTTCTTCGTGACACTGTCTGCCACGTCAGCACCGGCTATCGAAGCCTGCGATGCTGCAGCGTCCCGAGCCACCTGAAGCTCGCCGGTAAACACAACCGTTTCGCCAAGCAGCGGCCCGTCACCGTCACCCTTCCTTGCGACCTTGCCATTGGGATAGGCCGGACGCTTGATACGCGTTGGTGCAGTCGAATTGGTCGAGACGTATCCGTGGTCGTCTACCCATTGCTGAAGCGTTATGCCGCCGTCGCTGACCGCCCGCAGGAGCACGTGGCCTGCCGCGCGAGCATCCTCCGCCGCATCATGGTGCTTGAACTCAATGCCGAACGCGCCGGCGAGATTGGCGAGGCCGTAGCCCCCATTGTTCTTGAAATCCCACGTTCGACGAGCGACCTGCAATGTATCCAGCCAAAAGCACGGCAGCCCTCCGGTGCCGTAGCGACTTGCAGCCCGGGCAAGGGCCGTTCGGTCGAAGGGACTGTGATGAACGATGGCCGTGTCCTTTAGCGCGGCGCCGATAACAGGGAATACCTTAGCCATCGTCGGTTTGCCGGCGACATCCGCCGGACGGATGCCGTGAATTCCGATGTTGATCGGGTCGAATTCATCTTCGGGGTCAACCAGAATGGTGAGAGATTTGAAAACCGCCCCGCCTCTGAAATGGACCAGGCCTATCGAACAGATGCTTGCGAAATCGGCGTTGGCCGTTTCCACGTCCAGAGCAATAAAATCCGTAATCCCGGCCACTGTCTAGCTCCTGAGTTTTGCGGATATCATTCCGCAACCTGAGAGCGACGGCAATAGTCCGCGCGACTTGGTCGCACATTGCCGGTTGGGTAGACATTCCCCGGAAGCCTGCGCGGGGATGACGGAGCGACAAGGGCAGGCGGATTACGCTTTCGCTAATCCGCCCTGCCTCGTCGTGCTCGCGATCGCCTAGCTCCTGAACGGGCTCCAGATGCAGGAGATGCGGTCGTTCCAGCCGATGCTGTCGAGTTCCCACTTGTCCTCGAAGAAGGAGATGGAGGCGCCGCCCTGGCTGACGTCTTCCCAGACCTGGCACCAGCAACGGCCCATCTGCAGCGAGGATATCTTGTCGTTCCAGTCGCCGCTGAACACGTCGAGGCCTTCGTCGAACTCCGTCAGGTCGTCGATGTAATCGTTCGGGGCCAGCGTGAACGAGTCGCCTTCGAAATTATGGTGCTCGCAGATCCGCACCCCCAGCGCGACATCGGCCGTCGTCGCCGACGAGGGCTGCAGGCCGCCGGCCAGCAACGCATTGTCGATCTCCTCGTTGATCGCCCGCGGCGTACTCTTGAACTGGCGCAGGCGAAGATTCCGCATCACCGACCGGTCCGAATAGGCCACCAGCGCCTGCTGGCCGCCCTTCAGCGTGGTGGCGACGTAATCCAGCGGCTGGCCGTTGAGGCGGGCGATCGCCGCGTAGTCGACGCGCTTGCCGTCCAGCACCAGCGCGACCGAAGCGGCCGGCGGCCCGATCTGCGATCTGAACGGCCGCTCCGCGGCGGCCGCCGCGCGCGCCACGATTTCTTCCAGTGCCTTCTGCGAGTTGATGCGCTGCGGTTTGCGCATCCGTGCCTTGCTGGCGGCAAACTGCTCGAGCGTGGTGATGCCGCGGGTCGACAATTCCTGGAGAGCCATTCTCGGTTCAGACATCGTATCCTCCGTAGCTGGGCCGTTCGGCGATCGCCGAATGAGGCCGATGATCTTGCACGGCAGGAGTATCGCGAGGCGCATCGCGTCCGATTGTGAACGGCTTCACAGCTCACGCATAGGTGTTCGCGGCGATCGGTAGCAAGCTGGGGGCGAGTGGAACGGGGCGATGGAGGAGAACGCTTGAACTGTAATCCGTCACCCTGAGGTGGCCGCGCAGCGCGGCCCTCGAAGGGCGACGGCCACAGTGGGGCCGTCTGTCCTTCGAGGCTCGCTTTCGCTCGCACCTCCAGCGACGACGGCGAAGCCGTTGCGCGGGGATGACGGGGAGGGTATGTGCGCGTTGCTTGCAGAGGGCTTCCGTATCGCCCTCTACAGCGTCACCACGATCTTGCCGAGGTGCTTGTTCGCTTCCATGTGCTCGAACGCTTTTCCGATCTCGTCGAACGGATAGACCTTGTCGATCGGCAGTTGCAGCTGGCGAGATTCCACCGCGGGCCAGATGTCGGCGCGGACGGCGTCGAAGATGTCGCGGATTTCGTCGATGGTGCGGGTGCGGAAGGTGACGCCGATATAGTTGATGCGGCGCGCGGCGTGCAGGTCGAAGTTGAAATCGGCGTGGGTGCCGCCGAGCCGGCCGACATTGACGATGCGGCCCTTGATTTTGGTGGCTTTCAGATTTTGGCTCGCGACCGGGCCCGAGACCTGGTCGACGATGAGATCGACGCCTTCGCCGCCCGTCGCCTTCAGCACTTCATCGACCCAGCCGGGATCCTTCGAATCCACCGCAAGGTCGGCGCCGTATTCTTTCAGGCGGCCGCGGCGCATCGGGTCGGTGGATGAGCCGATCACGAGTTTCGCGCCTTTATATTTTGCGATCTGCATTGCCATCAGTCCGACGCCGGAGCTGGCGCCCTGGATCATCACGGTCTGCCCCGGCTGCAGTGCGCCTGATGTGACGACGGCGTTGTGCATCGTCGTGATCGCGACGGGGAGGGTGGCGGACTCCTCAAAATTCATGTTCGAGGGCGCGCGGAACAGGCGGCGGTGGTCGGCCAGCATGTACTCGGCAAACGCCTGCGCGCCCGAGCCCATGATCTTGTCGCCGATCTTGACGCCCTTCGCATCGGGCCCGAGCTCGGCGACTTCGCCGGCCCATTCCATGCCGAGCACGGTGCCGACGCCGCCGGCCGCGCCATGCGCGTGGCCCTTGGTCATGCCGAGATCGGCGCGGTTGAGGCCGCAGGCCTGCACCTTGACCAGCACCTGGCTGCCTTTCGGCGAGGGCTTTGCGACGTCGGTGATCTCGGGGCCGTTGGCGCCGTAGACATAGGCTTTCATGGGTGTGTTTCCTGTCATCCCCGCGCAACGGCGACGCCGTTGTCGCTGGAGGTGCGAGTGCTACGAGCCTCGATGGATGCTCGGCCCGGCTGGTGGCCGTCGCCCTTCGAGGGCCGCGCTGCGCGCGGCCACCTCGGGGTGACGGATTGAGAGCGATTGCGCTGAACTAACGACGAGCCGCTTACTCCGCCGCCTGCTGTCTTGCGCCGGACACCATGGCTTCGAGGCGGCTGTTGATGATCGCCTCGGCGTCGCGCATGATGCGCGAGACGAGTTCGGCGCAGGTCGGGATGTCGTGGATCAGGCCCTGCACCTGGCCGGCGGACCAGATGCCTTCATCGGCATCGCCGGTCGCATACACCATCTTGCCGCGGGCACCGGCGACGAGTTCGCGGACGTCCTCGAATTTGGCGCCTTCCTTTTCCATCGCCACCACCTTGGTGGAGATCGTGTTCTTGGCGACGCGCGAGGTGTTGCGCATGGTGCGGAAAATCAATTCGGTCTCGCGCTCGTCATTGGCGACGATGCGTTCCTTCACCAGCTGATGGATCGGGCTCTCTTTCGTGCACATGAAGCGCGTGCCCATGTTGATGCCCTCGGCACCCAGCGCCAACGCAGCGACGAGCCCGCGGCCGTCGCCGAAGCCGCCGGAGGCGATCATCGGGATCTTGATCTTGTCGGCGGCGGCCGGGATCAGGATCAGGCCGGGGGTGTCGTCCTCGCCGGGATGGCCGGCGCATTCAAAGCCATCGATCGAGATCGCATCGACGCCCATCCGCTCGGCCGACAGGCCGTGACGGACGCTGGTGCATTTGTGGATCACCTTGATGCCGTGCTTCTTGAATTCGGTGACGTGTTCCTGCGGCTTGTTGCCGGCGGTCTCCACGACCTTGATGCCGGCCTCGATGATGGCCTGGCGGTATTCCGCGTAGGGCGGCGGCTTGATCGCGGGCAGGATGGTGAGGTTCACGCCGAACGGCTTGTCGGTCATGTCGCGGCAGCGCGCGATTTCCTTGGTCAGGTCTTCCGGCGTCGGCTGCGTCAGCGCGGTGATCAGCCCGAGCGCGCCGGCATTGGAAACCGCGGCGACAAGTTCCGCGCGTCCCACCCACTGCATGCCGCCCTGGACGATCGGATGTTCAACGCCAACGAGTTCGGTGAATCGCGTCTTCATGTCTGCCCTCTGTGTTTCCGTGTTCCCTGGCCACCCGTGGCGGCGCATTTATTGGATTTCAGGGATCAGGATGCCGTCCGGCCCCGGAAATGTCTACCGGGCGAGGCAGGACAGACGGCAACGCCATCATGCAAAAGCGGGTACTTGTTCCGCAGTGCGAACAATTCGCTACCAATCCGTCACCCCAGCGACAACGGCTTCGCCGTTGCGCGGGGATGACGGGGATAAATCTGGCGCTGCTGGCCGCGGCCTCACTCCGCCGCCATTCGTCCGTTCAGCTTCTCGTTCACGATCGCAACCGTACGATCGATCTCGGCGTTGGGGACGCCGAGCTGGTGCGAGATCAGTTTTACCAGGAGATCGACGCGCTCGATGCACGGCGCACCGCTGGCGACGGCGCGGGCGGCGGAGGAAGGCTTCAGGAGGCTCTCGGCCGCTTTCGCGTATTTGGCGAAGGGGACCTGGTCCTGCGGGTCGGCGCCGAGGCGGCGGGCGATGCCGTCGACGTGGTCGTAGATCGATTGCGACAGCGCGATGTCGCCGTGCACGGCCTCGCGGATCGCGCGCGGCTCGCCCGGCGTGATGCAGCGGTAGTTGCCGGTCAGCAGCATCGACCATTTCGCCAGCGGCACGAACAGCGAAGCGAACACTTTCAGCTTCACCGGCACGTCCTTGCCATCCAGCGTCACCGCGTCGATATCGGTTTCCAGTTCGCGCAGCAGCGCGTTGTGGGTCTCGTCGGCGAAGGCGGCGGCCTTGAAGTTGGTGGGAAGGCCGACATGCAGCACGTTCGCGGCCTCTTCGGGCGGGCGGAAGGCCTGCGGATCGGGCGAACACAGCGACATCAAGGCCGGGTCGAAGCGCTCCCACACCTTCGCGTCGGTGTAGGCGGCGTCCAGATCCATTTCCGCCAGCGCCGGGATGCGCTTGAGATAGGGCAGCGGCGGCATGTTCATGATCGACAGGCACGGCAGCCCGGCATCCGCGATCCGGGTCAGCAGGCGCTGAATGTCAGGATCGGAATATTGCGATTCCTGCATTGCCAGTCCGACCAGATCGTAGCGGGAAAGATCGACGTCCGCGGGCGTGGTCGCGTTCAGTTTGCCGGGAAGGTCGCGCGCAAGGATCGCGCGGTGCCCGGCTTCGTCGCGCAGCTTGATGCGCACTTCGGTGCCGTCGCGATTGATCAGCTCCGCGGTATTCCTCCGGCAGACCAGGGTCACGTCGTGACCCGCCATCAGAAGCTTCGTCGCCAGCAGGGAGCCGTAGGAGGCTCCGAGGATCAGAATGTTGCGCGACACGCTTCCTCCTTCACAGGACATGACTGGGCACTGTCCCTGACGAGGTGTTCGTCAGGGAGTCTTTCGGAGCAGGGAGACTTGGTCGTAGATCAGGTCAGGCGGCGCTCGCCGCAGGCTTTACCGCCGTCGCCTCGTCGTCGAATGCGGTGGAGATATCGCGCATGCTGATGACGCCGATCAGGCTGTAATTGTCGATGACGGGCAAATGACGGATATGCTCGCGGTTCATGACGTGGCGAACGTGTTCGAGCGTATCGGTCGGCGCGCAGGAGATCAGCTGCTGAACCGACACGAACTGCGAGACCTTCATGTTGGCACCGGAGGCGCCGTGCTGGGCGATGGCGCGGACCACGTCGCGTTCGGTGAACATGCCGACGGGGGTGTTGCCTTCGGTGCGAACGACGTCCTTGACCACGAGCGCGCTGATATTGCTGGAGCGCATCAGCTGGGCGGCGATGGCGACCGTCTCGTTCATGCGGATCGTCGCGACACGAGCGGCCTTCTTGCGCAGGATATCTCCGACTTGCATGGCAACCTCCTTGGGGTGATCGTTGGTCCAAGTCTGGTATACATAATGCCATATGTCAACAGCCAGAAGCCGAGAAATCTCGCTGTGCAGCAGATTTAAACGGTCAATATTGCTGCCATTTTCGGCCTATTCGGATTTTCGGCTTTAAGATGGTACGAGCTCACCTGACGTCCAGGATGACATCAGGTATGCCAGAAGCCAAAAGAAAACGCGCCCACCCGAGGGGTGAGCGCGCTCTCCTTGACGAGCGGCCTTGAGGGATCAGGCCGACATTTGCGAGGCGGCGACGACGCGCTTGCGCCAGGGTTTCAGCAGCAGGATCGCCAGCAGCGAGGCCAGGATGTTGGCGCCGGCTGCGACGATGAACACCGTGTCCCACGTGCCCGACGATTGCTGCATGTAGTTCGCGACCGGCACCAGCAGCGCCGCGGTGCCCTTGGCAGTGTAGAGCAGGCCGGCATTGGTGGTCGCAAACTTCGCGCCGAACGTGTCCGTGCAGGTCGAGGGGAACAGCGAGTAGATCTCACCCCAGGCAAAGAACACGAAGCCGGACAGCAGCACGAACCAGACCGGATCGTGGCCGAGCATGTACAGGCCCCAGATGCCGACGCCTTCCATGCCGAATGCGATGAACATGGTGTTCTCGCGGCCGATCATGTCGGAGATCCATCCGAAGAACGGACGGGTCAGGCCGTTGAGCACGCGATCGATGGTGGCGGCGAACGTCACCGCGGTCATCGTCACCGCCATCAGCGTCACCGGCACGCTGTCGACCTTCCAGTCGACGGCGATCGGCTTGAGGTTGGCGGTGACCATCAATCCGCCGGCGCCGACGATCACGAACATGAAATACATCAGCCAGAAGATCGGCTGACGGATCACTTCGGTCGGCTGGTAGTTGCGGCGGGTCTGGATCACGTTGGCGTTCTGCGTCACCGCCGGCACCTGGCCGGTTTTCGGCGAGAACAGGAAGAAGGCGAGGATCACGATGATGATGCCCTGGCCGAGACCGAAGTAGAGGAAGGTGGTCTGGAAGCCGGAGTCCTTGATCATCGCCTGGATCGGCGCGACCGTCAGCGCCGAGCCTGCACCGAAGCCCGCGGCCGTGATGCCGGCAGCAAGACCGCGCTTGTCGGGGAACCACTTCAGCGCATTGCCGACGCAGGTGCCGTAAACGCCGCCGGCGCCGATGCCCGCGATGATCATGCCGAGATAGTAGCCGTTGAGCGTTTCAGCCTGGGCGTTGATCGCCCAGCCGATGGCGCAGAGTACGCCGCCGACGAGGACGACGATACGCGGGCCGTATTTGTCGACGAACCATCCTTCGATCGGCACCAGCCAGGTCTCGAACAGCACGAAAAGGGTAAAGGCCCACTGGATCGACGCACGATCCCAGCCGAATTTTTTCTGGATGTCTGGCACGAAGAACGTCCAGCCATATTGGTAATTGGCGATCATCACCATCGCGAGGACGCCGATGGCCAATTGCGTCCAGCGGTAGGCGTCGCTGACGCGGGCTGCCACGGGGGCTGCCGCACTGTGTACTGTGTCCGTCATCTTCCCTCCAAAGGCTGCTCTATCAATACCGACAGCTCGATGCGGGACATTGGTATATGTTATGCCAGTAGACAAGCGAAATTTGCAAGTTTGTTGCAATTAAGTTCGGCCTCCCGAACTAATGTTGCATGTGCGAAAAAAAGGGCGGGACGTCAAACGTCCCGCCCGCATATTCGAAATTTGCCTTGGCGCTGTTGTATTTGCGCCGGTTTGGCCGGATCAGGCCGAAACCGGCGCACCGCGCAGGCGGCTGTAGCCCTGCTGGATCACCGACCAGAACAGCGCGATCAATCCGAGGATCATGATCGTGGATACCAGCGTGTTGGAGAAGAAGATGCCGAGCGATCCCTGCGATCCCAATAGCGACTGCCGGAAGGCTTCCTCCGCCTTGTCGCCGAGCACGATCGCGAGCACCAGCGGCGCCAGCGGGTAGTTGCACTTCTTCAGCAGGTATCCGATCACGCCGAATACCAGCATCAGCACCACGTCGAACGTCGAACTGTGGACCGAGTAGGCGCCGATCGCGCACAGCACCAGGATCAGCGGCGCGATGATGCTGAAGGGCACGCGCAGGATCGCCGCGAAGATCGGCACGCAGGTCAGCACCACGATCAGGCCGACGAGGTTGCCGAGATACATCGAGGCGATCAGGCCCCAGACGAATTCCTTCTGTTCGACGAACAGCATCGGTCCGGGCTGAAGGCCCCAGATCAGCAGGCCGCCGAGCAGCACGGCCGCCGTCGGCGAGCCGGGCACGCCGAGCGAGAGCATCGGCAGCAGTGCTGCGGTGCCGGCCGCATGCGCCGCGGGCTCCGGCGCCACCACGCCTTCGATTTCGCCCTTGCCGAAATTATGGCCGTTCTT
>JAQSDT010000006.1 GCA_029946075.1 bacterium
ATCATGTCAGGGCGTTGACGGTATGGTGGCTGCCAGCGGTCAATTTTGCTCACGCGCAAGGCAGGAAACACCGTAGAATTACAGGGGCGCCGCGCTCTCGCCCCGCGCGCTGGTGAGTTTTGTGGCGAACGACGCCGCCACGATGACGACGGTGATCAATCCCAGCACCAGCGTGCAGATGGCGTTGATCTCAGGCTTCACCCCGAGCCGCACCTCCGAATAGATCCGGATCGGCAGCGTCGCCGAGCCGGGGCCGGTGGTAAAACTCGCGATCACGACATCGTCGAGCGACAGCGTGAACGCCAGCATCCAGCCGGCGGCGATCGCCGGCAGGATCAGCGGCAGCGTCACCGACAGAAACGCCCGGAGCGGATCGCAGCCGAGATCCATCGCGGCTTCCTCCAGGCTGCGGTCGAGCGAGGCGAGCCGCGACTGGACGACGACGGTGACGAAGCACATCGTCAGCGTGGTGTGCGCGATGGCGACGGTCCAGAAGCCGCGCTCGGCATTGAGCCCGACGAACAGCAGCAGCAGCGACAGCCCGGAGATCACCTCGGGCATGACCAGCGGCGAATACAGCATGCCGGAAAACAGCGCCCTTCCCTTGAAGCGTTCGCCGCGCGCCAGCCCGACCGCAGCCAGCGTACCGAGCAGCGTCGCCACCGTCGCCGATACCGCGGCGACGCGCAGGCTCATCCAGGCGGCATCGAGCATCGCGCGGTCGTTAAAAAATTCATGGTACCAGCGCAGCGACCAGCCGCCCCATACCGTGACGAGGCGCGATTCGTTGAAGGAATAGATGACGAGGATGACGATCGGCAGATAGAGAAACGCCAGCCCCAGCGCCAGCGAGGTGATGTTGAACCGCGAGATGCCGCCAACCTTGCGTGCCATCAGCCTGTGCCTCCGAGCTGGCGGCGCTGCAGCCGGTCGTACAGCAGCAGCGGCGGCACCAGCAGCAACAGCAGCGCGACCGCGGCGGCCGCCGCCACCGGCCAGTCCTTGTTGGTGAAGAATTCCAGCCACAGCGTCTGCCCGATCATCATCGAGCCGGAGCCGGCCAGCAAATCCGGAATCACGAATTCGCCGACGATCGGGATGAAGCACAGCAACGCACCGGCGCCGACGCCCGGCAGCGACAGCGGGAACGTCACCAGCCAGAACGCCTGCCGCGGCGAGGAGCCGAGATCGGCGGCGGCTTCCAGCAACGTGCCGTCGAGTTTCGCAAGCGTCGCGTAGAGCGGCAGGATCATGAACGGCAGATAGGAGTAGACGATGCCGATATACATCGCGGTATCGGTCGAGAGCCAGACCACCGGTGCCGAAACGAGGTGCAGCGCCAGCAGCACCTTATTGAGCAGGCCGTCATGCTGCAGAATGTTGATCCAGGCGTAGATCCGGATCAGGAACGAGGTCCAGAACGGCACGATCACCAGCATCATCGCGATCGGCTGCCAGCGCTGCGGCAGCCGTGCCATGCCATAGGCAATCGGGTAGCCGATCAGCAGCAGGATGAGGGTCGCCGTAACCGCGACGACGATGCTGCGCAGATACGACGAGATGTAGAGACTGTCGGAGACCAGCAGCTTGAAATTATCCGGCGTCAGCTGTGCCAGCGCGGCCTCGAACGCCTGCCACCCCTCGGTGAGGTCGAACAGCGGCACGTAAGGCGGCTGCGCGATGGCGGTCTGCGACAGGCTGATCTTCAGCACGAAACCGAACGGCACCAGGAAGAACAGCACCATCCAGACGTAGGGTGCGATCGCGGCGTAACGCGCCGGGCGGGCGAAGATGCGGCGCGCGCTCATTGTTCCAGCACCACGCAATCGTCGGGCGAGAACCACGCCACCACGCGCTGACCGGTACTGTAGGCGTCGACATCGAGCCGCGCGGTGTTGGCCATCGACGAGCGCACCACGCCACCAGCGTCGAGCTTGACCTTGTAGACCGTGAGCCCGCCGAGATAGCTGACGTCGGTAACCACGCCTTCAAGCCGGTTGAACGTGCCCGCATTGTCCGATATCGGGCCGCGGCGCGACAGTTTTACCTTCTCGGGGCGGATCGCGACCGAGAGCACCGGCCTGGTGACGGGTTGCCGCGGCTCGGCCACCACGATATTGCCGCCGTCGCGGGTCGCGATCGTCAGGCGATGCTGCCCGCTCGAAGCAACTTCGCCTTCGAACAGATTGACGTCGCCGACGAACTCGGCGACCCAGCGCGAACGCGGCGCCTCATAAAGTTCGCGCGGGCCCGCGACCTGCTCGAGCCGGCCGGCGTCCATCACGCCGATCCGGTTCGCCATCGTCATCGCCTCTTCCTGGTCGTGGGTGACGACGATGAAGGTCATGCCGAGCCGGCGTTGCAGTTCCATCAATTCCAGTTGCGTGCGCTCGCGCAGCTTCTTGTCGAGTGCGGCGAGCGGTTCGTCGAGCAGCAGAACCCTGGGCCGCCGCGCCAGCGAGCGGGCCAGCGCCACGCGCTGCTTCTGGCCGCCGGAGAGCTGGTCCGGCTTGCGTTTCTCCATGCCCTCCAGCTTGACCAGCGCGACCATCTCCGACACGCGGGTATCGATGTCGGCGCGCGCCATGCCGGCGCGCTTCAATCCGAACGCGATGTTGTCGCGCACGGAAAGATGCGGAAACAGCGCGTAGTTCTGGAACATCATGTTGACCGGCCGCTCGTGTGGCAACACCGGCGCGATATCGCGGCCACCGAGCAGGATGCGGCCCTCATCCGGCGTCTCGAAACCGGCCAGCATCCGCAGCAGCGTGGTCTTGCCGCAACCGCTCGGGCCCAGCAGCGCAAAGAATTCGCCTGCCCTGATGTCGAGCGACAGCCTGTCCACCGCACGAAAATTCCCGAATTTCTTCGAAACCGCCTCGATACGCAGCAGCGGCATATCGCCATCGGCCTCGGCCGGAGGCGCGTCGATCTCGGGCTCGCCGATTTCTGGCTTGCCGGTTTCCGGCGATTCCTCGGTCATGTCACCTGCCCGCCCCTTCGTGACCGCACGCTAGCGGCGGATCGGCATTCCCTCAACCGGCAGGCCGCATGCGGCCACAATATTGTGGATGCCCCGTATCGGTCTGCTAGGCTTGCGGCCAGCGAACTGCCGCCCAAGGACAAGAAAATGAACCGGGACCGATATGATCTGCCGCTGACCACCAGTTCGGACCGCGCCGCGGCGCATTACCGTGAAGGCGTAGACTACATGCTGTCGGCCTGGCACGGCGCCGAGGACGCCTTCGACAAGGCGATTGCGGCAGACCCGGGCTTTGCGCTGGCGCATATCGGGCGCGCCCGCCTGCATCAGCTCAACATGGAAGGCGGCAAGGCCCGCGCGATGGCGGCACAGGCCCGCGAGCTCGTTGCCGGCGCGACGCCGCGCGAGAAGAGCCAAGTCGAGATCATCGCCGCCGTCATCGAGGGCAAGCCGAAAGTCGCAATACCGGCCGGCGAGGCTCATCTCGACGACCATCCGCGCGACGCGCAGGTTCTGTCGATGCTGCTCGGTGCCTTCGGCCTCTATGCTTTCTCGGGCCGCCCCGACCACGACGCCGCCAAACTTGCAATCTGCGAGAAGCACGCCGGCCACTACGGCGAGGACTGGTGGTTCACCAGCTATCTCGGCTGGTCGCACACCGAGGCGGGCAACCTTGGCACCGGCCGCAAGCTGTCCGAACGCGCGGTGGAACTGCGCGCGGCCAACGCCAACGCCGCGCATGGACTTTCGCACGTGATGTTCGAACAAGGCGATATGGAAGCCGGCCGCGTGTTCCTGTCGCAATGGATGCCGGCGCATGATCGGCAAAGTTTTCTGCACGGCCATCTGGCCTGGCACACCGCGCTGACCCTGCTCGACGCCGACGATCCCGCCGGTGCGCTCGGTATCTACGAACAACATATCAAGCCGGCAGACCGACCCTACCCGCCGCTGAACATCTTTACGGACGGCGCCTCGTTGCTGTGGCGGCTCTCGCTGGCCGGCCAAACCGGGCTGGAGGAACATCTGCGCGACATCGCGGCCTATGGCGAGAAGCATTTTCCGCAAGCCGGCGCGCATTTCGCGGACGTCCATTTCGCGCTGGCGGCGGCGGACGGCGATGCGTTCGACGCGCGACTGTCGCAACTGGAGGCGCGCGCCGCCGACGGCAAGCTGCTGCCCGGCCGGGCCGCCATCGACCTCTGCCGCGGTGTGCTGGCGTTCGCCACCGGCGACAATGACGGCGCGATCCGCCTGCTCGAACCCGCGATGGCCGAGCTGGCGCGAATTGGCGGCAGCCACGCCCAGCGCGAATTGTGGGAAGACACGCTGATCGTCGCCTGTTTGCGCGCCGGACAAGGCGACCGGGCCTCCGGCCGCATCTCCGCCCGGCTCGACCGCAGGCCTTCGGCCCGCGACGAAGCCTGGGCGCGCGCGGCGCGCGGCGATACCGCTTGACCGGGGCGGAACCCCGGGTCGGCCCACGCGGCACGCCAACGGACCGGCCGTAGGAATTCCGAAAAAAATTCCCGCGCCGGCGTGAACGCACTCCGATCTCAACGCGACAATCGGGTGAAGCTGATTGCCGGATCGGGGGGACCGATGCAGGATTTCGGATCGCAGCGGCGCGTTCACATCTCGACGGACGCATTCGAAGAAGACAAGCGTCTTGCGATGTGGCGCGAACTCTACGGCCGTGGCATCGCCAATGTCGATATCGAGCCGATCGGCGACGGTCCGTTCCATGCCGACGTCACGTTTCACCTCTTGCCCAATGTCAGTATCGCCGCCGGGTCCCGCTCGCCCGCGCATTACCGGGTGACGCCGGAACTGCTCAAGCAGGGCCGCGATATCGTTGCACTCAGCATCCTGCGGAGCGGCGATGCCTCCGCCACGCAATTCGGCAAGGAACTGATCGGCGGGATCGGCAGCGCCAGCGTACTGACGGCCACCGATCCCTCGGTCAGCACGCTGCATACCGAAGGCAGCTTCATCACCCTTGCGCTGTCGCGGCCCGCGCTCGCCGAACTGGCGCCCAATTTCGCGGCTGCCTTCGGCCGTTCGATTCCCAGCGACAATCCGGCGCTGGGCCTGCTGATCAAGTATCTCGACGCCGTGCTGGCTTCCGACGAGCTCGCCTACACCGATATCGCTCGCTCCGCTTCCGCCCACATCCTCGACCTGGTGTCGCTTGCGCTTGGTGCATATGGCGACCGCGCCGAACTGGCAGCCGGCGGCGCGAAGGCGGCACGATTGAAGTCCATCAAGGCGGACATCGTGGGCATGCTCGACCGCAACGACCTGTCATCGGACATGGTCGCAGGACGCCACGGCATCTCGTCGCGCTATGTCCGAAAGCTGTTCGAGGAGGACGGAACCTCGTTCACCGCATTCCTGCTCGGCCAACGCCTGACGCGCATGCGCCGGATGCTGCTGGATTCGCGCCATGGCCACCTGACGATCGCCCAGCTCGCCCACAGCAACGGCTTCAACGACATTTCCTATTTCAACCGCGCCTTCCGCCGCCGCTTCGGCGCGACACCGTCCGATATGCGCAAATCGGGCCGGAAATAACTCACGACCGGCAACAGCTGCTAGATGCGGCGCTCGACGGCAAATATCTCGATGGCTGCCTTTCGCCCGCGGAACTGAACTTGCCCGAGCGGCTCGGCGGACAAGGCCGGCTTGGGCATGACGTGGCGCAACAAATCAGAAGACACCAGCAAGTTCCGGCCGGCTTCCTTGCAATGCTCCTGCAGCCGCGCCGTCACGTTCACGGTATCGCCGAAATAGGCAAGCTGGCGCCGCGAGCTGCCGCATTCGCTGATCACCACGTGACCGGAATGCAGGCCGGCCCGGAACCCCGGCACCATGCCGAACTCCTGCCGGTAGGATTCAGCCTTTTCCGCGATGCAGTCGACGATCGCGAAGAAGCAGTCGATAGAACGTCCATCCCTCGTTCGGTCATCGAGCGGCCAGGTCACGATGACCTCATCGCCGACATAGGCGTGAACTTCGCCGCCATGCGCGACGATCGCAGCGTCGATATCGAAGAAAAAGCGCGTGAGAAGATTTTGCACACGCAACTCGCCCATCGATTCGGCGAGCGATGTCGAGCCTGCAAGATCGAGGAACATCAGCACGCGCGCTTCCCGAACCGGCGTTCGGTATCGGCCGAGCGCCACATTGAGGAGCACCCGGCTGCCGACCAGCCGGGTCAGCTCGAAAATCGCGCCGATCAGCAGCGCCCCGAAAAACGCGGCCGCAGCGATCCTGGGAAATTTTTCGACCAGCCAGCGGGCTTCAATTCCATGCCAATTGAGCAGCGATTCCAGCAGCAGAATGGACAATGCAATGACGATAGCCATCGCCGCGGAACGCACGGCGAGGTCCGTCAACAGCGGCCATCGGCTGATCCAGCCGCTTCGCCGGGAGGCAAAATAAAGATGCGTCGTCCAGCCGGCGAGTGCGACGCCGAAACCATGGAGGCCGCTACGCAGATAGTTCGCCGCGGTGCCTTCCTCCGGACTGTCCACGAGGTAGCGCAACGTCATCCCGAACAGCATGCCGAACACAGCGACGACGACGGTCGGACCGATGGAGCGCCGCATCTGCATTCCCTAAACTGCCACAGCCATGAACGCCGCCAGCGCCTCGCGATCCGCCGCTGGCATCGTGAGGCCGAGCTTGGAGCGCCGCCACAGGATGTCGTCCGGAAAGCGCGCCCATTCCTTCTGCATGAGATAGCGCACCTCGACGCCGGTCAACTCCGGCCCGAAGGCAGGCCCGAATTCGCTACGATCCCTGGCGTCGCCGAGAACCTGGCTGACGTTCCTGCCATAAGCCCCGACCAGACGCCTTGCCTGGTCCTCACCGAGGAATCGCCAGCGCTCGCGCACCTCGTCGACCTCGGTGTCGAAGCCATTCCAGGCGAACCCGCCGCCCGGAAGCGGCGTCTTCGCCGTCCAGCGCGCCGACATCGGGTAGAATGGCGTCAGCTTCGAGACCGCCTTCTCCGCGCGCCGCCGCGACGTGGTGACATCGCCGCCGAATATCGTGATCAGCGGCGCCTTGCCCCGGCCGTGATGGAACCTCATCCCGCCGTCGCGCAGCTTGCGCGGCGGATTGACCTGCATGTTGGCGCCGGAGATCGTCCGCACTACGTCGGCGGTCTCGATCCGCTCGCGAAAATAACGGTTCGCCGCGTCGCAGAGATATGCGACGTCGCTCGCCGCCATCGCCACGATGGCCGGATCGCCCTTGAAGCCGTGGCCGACGCTGCCGATCAAGGTGAAATCGCGCTCATAGGGGCTGGCAAAAATCAGCCGGCCGTCGCCGTTCTGAAACACATAGACATTGTCGCTGTCGAACAGGCGCCGGACCACGATCTGGCTGACCTGCACGGTCGCGACGTCGGGCGGCGGTACGCGCAAAATCGTTTCGGCGACGGAGGAAGTCCAGGCGCCGGTGGCGCTGACCAGCGCGCGCGCCGTCACCACCTGGCGAAAGCCGCGGTCGATCGTCACCAGCCGCCATTCCGCGCCCCGTTCGGCGCGGGTGCAGCGCGCGCCGGTGCGGATCACCGCGCCGCGCGCCGCGGCGTCGACGGCGGTCAGGATCACCAGCCGGGTATCGTCCACCACGCAGTCGGAATATTCGAACGCGGTGCCGAACGGCCGCTTCAGCGCATTGCCGACGGGATGGTGGGTGACGTCGAGCGTGAGCGAGGCCGGCAGGCCGCTGCGCGAAGCCAGCCGGTCGTAAAGCAGCAGCCATGCCCGCAGCTGCCAGGCCGGACGCTCGTCGGAATGTGCGGGGATGGCAAACCGCATCGGGCGCACCAGGTGCGGCGCGATCCGAAGCCAGACGTCGCGCTCCGCCAGCGCGGCACGGACGCGCAGGAAATGCCGGCGCTCCAGCCCCGCCAGATCGCCATGCACCAGCCGCGGCGAAGCCGAGGATGCCCCGGCGCCAAGATCGCCCTGCTCCAGCAGGATCACGCGCAAACCGCGCCCGGCGGCATCTCTCGCGATGCTGACGCCGTTCAACCCGCCGCCGATGATCGCAAGATCGTAGTCCGCCATACACGACGCTACTGATGAGAGCCTGATATCACCACACTAGGGCATCACGGCCGAAAGTGGATATCGTTTTTGAGAAGAGTCCCGGAGAAAAGTCGGACTCGATCAAGCGCTGGCAAATTTGCGCGTGGCAGCGTCATCAGCCGTGTCCCGCCCGGTCAGCGCGGCGTATTGCCCGATCGGCGCGGGCTTGCCGAGCAGATAGCCCTGCACGGCATCGCAGCCTTCGTCGGCCAGGAAGGCGAGTTGTTCCTGGGTCTCGACGCCCTCGGCGACGATCGACATTTCGAGGCCGTGGCCGAGGTCGATGACGGCGCGGACGATCGCCGCCGATTGCGGGTTGCGTCCGAGGTTCATGACGAAGGCGCGGTCGATCTTGATCTTGTCGAACGGAAACGCCTGCAGATAGCTCAGCGACGAATATCCAGAGCCGAAATCGTCCATCGAGATCCGCACGCCGAGCGACTTCAGCCGCCGCAGCAGGGCCAGGCCGCGGTCGAAATCCTCGATCAGCACGCCTTCGGTGATTTCGAGCTCGAGCCGGTCCGGCGCGAGACCCGTCTCCAGCAGGATCGAATGTACGAGATTGACCACGTCGTCGTGCATGAACTGCGCCGGCGACAAATTGACGGCGATCTGCAGCGGTTCCTTCCATGACGCGGCCTCGCGGCAGGCTTCGCGCAGGATCCACTGGCCCATTTCGACGATCAGGCCGCTTTCTTCCGCCAGCGGAATGAAATCGCCGGGCGACACGAAGCCGCGCACCGGATGCATCCAGCGCGCCAGCGCCTCGAAGCCGATGACCTTGCTGGTGGCGACCGTCGGACCGGAAGCGGCCTGCGGCTGGTAGTGCAGCGACAATTCGCCGTTCCGGATCGCCATCGAGAGATCCTGGTGCAGCACGCGGCGGTCGCGGATCTGCTGGTCCATCTCCGGTTCGAAAATTCCGATCGAGCCGCGCGACTTCTGCTTGGCGCGGAACAAAGCGGCGTTGGAATTGGCGAGCAGCGACGCCGCATCGGCGCCGTTGTGCGGAAACACCGCGATGCCGGTGGTGACGCCGGTGCGGACCGACTTGCCGTCGATCATGAACTCGTCCGCCAGCGTCTTCGCGAGCGTTTCGGCCAGCGCCATGCCGGCCTCCGGCTGCTTGCCGTCGATGATCACGCCGAACTCGTCGCCCGAAAGCCGCGCCACCACGCCGCCGCGGGCGGACGACTGGATGCGGCCCGCCACCTCGATCAGGAGCTTGTCGCCCATCGCATGGCCGAACACGTCGTTGACTTCCTTGAGGCCGTCGAGGTCGATGCACAGCACCGCGAATTCCTCGTCGGTACCGACGCAGGCCTCGATCATCTGGGTCAGCGCCTGCAGGAAGGCGGCGCGGTTCGGCAGATCGGTCAGGCCGTCATGATAGGCCATATGCGCCATCCGCGACTCGGTCTGGCGGCGATCGGTGACGTCCTCATGGGTCTTGATCAGGTATTGCGGATTGCCGGCCTCG
>JAQSDT010000007.1 GCA_029946075.1 bacterium
GCCAACGGGTCGCGCGAATGCGCGCCCGATGACAGGCTCCGCGATACCCATCATCACACACACCGGTCGATGGATATCGAGCAGCCTGTCATCACGGCGCGAGCGCCATGGCGCTCGTCGACGGGGGCGACCCGTTGGCTCCACCCATCGAATCCTGCATTTCGCCGCTAGATCGCCTCCACCACCACGCGCAATCCGTCGCGCGGTTTCGGGATAGGCCAGATCTGCCAGTCCGGCTTGTAACCGGGCTCCAGCGACACTTCGAGATTTTGCAGGAAGTGCCGCGCGAAACATTTCGCCTGCATGTAGGCGAAGTGCAGGCCGAGGCACATATGTGCGCCGCCGCCATAGGGCACCCAGGCAAAACGATGGCGATTGCGCTGGGCTTCGTCGGTGAAGCGCAACGGATCGAATTTTTCCGGATCGGGCCAGATATCCGGCATGTGATGGGTGAACAGCGGATTGATGCCGACCATCGTGCCGGCCGGGATCGCGTAGCCCTTGAAGCTGAAGTCGCGGATCGCACGCCGCGGCATCGAGGGCACCGGCGGCTTCAGCCGCAACGCTTCCTTGAAAGCCATTTCGGTCAGCGGCATCGCTTCGAGATTGTCGAAATTCATCGGCGCGCCCGGCGTGAGCCCGATCGCGTTGACCTCGTCGCGCAGCTTCTGCTGCCACTCCGGAGAGGCGGCGAGTTCACCCACGAACGACGTCAGCGACGATGTCAGCGTGTCGTGCGCCGCCATCATCAGGAAGCTCATGTGGTCGACGATGTCCTGGGTCGAGAGCAGCGCGCCGTCCTCGTGGGTGGCATGGCAAAGCTGCGAGAACAGGTCGTCGCCGCCGCCCCTGGCGCGGCGGATCGGGATCTGCTCGGAGAAATAGGCGACGATGCGCTTGCGGCCCCTGACGCCACGCGCCATCGGCGTGCCCGGCAGCGGCTTGCGGATCACGGCGACCGATGCCGCCACCATGTCGACGAAGGCGTTGGTGATGTCGTCCACTTCAGGCCCGATGCCGGCGCCAAGAAACGAGGTCGCGGCGAGATCCAGCGTGAGCTGCTTCATCGCGGGGTAAAACAGCATAGGTCCGGGCTTGGCCTTCCACTGCGCCACCCGTGCGGCGATGCCGGTGTCGAGTTCGCCGAGATAGGATTTCATCGGCCCCGATTTGAATGCGACCGACAATGCGCGGCGATGCAGCCGGTGCTCCTCGAAATCCAGCAGCATCAGTCCGCGCGGAAACAGCAGGCCGAGGATGCGGCCCCAGCCGAGCGTCGAGGAAAACTGCTTGGCCTGGTCGAACAGCACCAGTTCGTTGGCCTCGGGTCCGAGCAGCACGAGGCTGGTTTCGCCGAACAGATGGCTGCGGTAGACCAGACCATATTTTTTCGATTGCCGTTCGACCTGCCCCTTGGGGTCGGCGAGCACGTCCAGCGTCTTGCCGATCAGCGGCCAGCCTTCATCGCCCGGGATATGCGTCAGCGAATTGCGGCGCGGCGGGGTGAAGGTGTAGACGGGGGCCGCAATGGTCTGCATCGACATGGCAATCGCTCCGGTTGGGTCTCGGAATCGCCGGCATTATCCACGGCTTCGGTGGCTTTGTCGCGGCCCGAAATGTTGCCGCGCGGCATAACCTGCCTCCCGTAAATAAAGCCTTGTGCCGCTGCAGAAAATGGCGCGGACGTGTCATGGGCCCGGGGCGGTTCAATTCGTCCACAGCCGTGCTATGGTGCCGCAAAACCATGCGTATCAGGGGGAAGTGATGCCGAAATTGTTGCGTGCGCTCGTCGTTGCCGTCATCGCGCTCGGCGGAATGTCCGCCGCAGCGTACGCGCAGACCAAACCGATCGTAACGAGTCTGGGGCCGGACTTTCCCAGGACCGAAATCTTCATCGGCAACAGTTTCTTCTACTACAACAACAGCATGCATAGCCACGTACTGGCGATGCAGCGGGCCGCCGATCCCGCCAACAAGGCCGCCTACCGCGCCACATCCGTCACCATCAGCGGCTCCGGCATCGACTGGCACGACGTCGAAAGCTATTTCCGCCCCAAGGCGATCGGCTCCTATTCCTTCGACGATCAGAACAACGTCAACTTCAACAAGCTCGACAAGCTGTTCGACGTCGCCATCATGATGGATTGCAGCCAGTGCCCGATCCATCCCGTGCTGAAATCGGTGTTCACCGAATACACCAAAAAGGACAGCGACATCGTGCGCGCCAAGGGCGCAAAGCCCGTGTTCTTCATGTCCTGGGCCTATGCCGACAAGCCCGAGATGACGGCGCAACTGGCCGAGGCCTACACGGTCGCCGGCAATGCGAACAACGCGCTGGTAATTCCGGCAGGGCTCGCCTTCGCCAAGGCGGTCGGCAAGCAGCCCGAACTCAACCTCTACGCCGTCGACAAGCGTCACCCGAGTCTGGCCGGGACGTATCTGGCGGCCTGCGTGGTGTTTTCGGCGCTGACCGGCCGTTCGCCGGTCGGCAACAGCTACCTGGCCGGCATCGATGCGCCGACGGCTGCGTTCCTGCAGAACGTGGCGTGGGAAACCGTACAGGAATATTACGGGAAGTAGGGCGCTATCTCGTCATTGCGAGCGAAGCGAAGCAATCCATCAATCCCCGCGTTGAGATCTGGATTGCTTCGTCGCTGTCGCTCCTTGCAATGACCGGGAGAGACCTCGCCGTCTCGAACGATGGCCCCTCACGCCTTGCGCTTCGCCGCTTCCTTCTGCAGATCGGGCGCATTGATGGTCGGGATCGCGACGCGGCCCGGGCCGGTGAGCGGCAACGCCGCGGCCGCCTTTTCGTTTTCCATGATCTTGGCCATCACGGCCTGGCCGGCGCGTTCGAACACGGCGCGGTTCTCGATCAGGAATTTCTGGCTTTCGCGCAGTCCCTTGATGTAGCCGTTGATCTCGGGGATCACGTAGCGCGCCACCATGTCCCAGCTCCGGCGGGTGTTCTCCGGATTGGCCCAGTCGTGCACGAAGCCGATGATGGTGCCGACGCCGCCCGAAACCTGCAGCAGGTTCTTGATGGTTTTGACGAGATCGTCGGGCGTGCCGATGGTGGAAGCGGCATTCTCGCCGCCGGCGGTTTTCTCCACTGCATCTTCGGGGGACTTGAACGGTTCGACGCCGGGCCGCTGCAGCGTACGCACGGTATATTCATTGTGCCAGCGCATCAGGCCGGGGCCGGCCTCGCGCTCCGCCTGTTCGCGGGTCTCGGCGATGTGCCACGACAGCAGCACGCGCCAGTCGGCGCGGCTCACGGTGGTGCCGGCCTTCCTGGCGGCATCCTCGGCAAAGCCCCATTGCGTTCCCAGCGCCATCAGGCCCTGCGTCGACATCGAGCCGAGCGAGATGATGCCGATGCCGTATTTGCCGGCCAGCGTCATGCCCGAGGGCGAGATCTGCGACGCCACCACGAACGGCATGTCCTCCTGAAGCGGCAGCAATTGCAGCGCCGCATCGTTCATCGTGAACCAGTCGCTCTTGGCGGTAACGCGCTCGCCCTTGAACAGGCGGCGGATCACGGCGATCGCTTCGTCCTGACGGTCGCGCTGCGTCATCGGGTCGATGCCGAGCGTATGTGCGTCGGAGGCGAGTGCGCCCGGACCCGAGCCGAACAGCGCGCGGCCGCCGGTCATCCAGTCGAGCTGCACCATGCGCTGCGCGACATTGTAGGGATGGTGATAGGGCAGCGAAACCACGCCGGTGCCGAGCTTGATGCGCTTGGTGCGTTCGCCCGCTGCCGCCAGAAACATTTCCGGCGAGGCGATCATTTCCCAGCCCGACGAATGATGCTCGCCGCACCAGAATTCGTCGAAGCCGAGCGCGTCGATCTGCTCGACGAAATCGAGGTCGCGGCGGAATTGCAGCAACGGATTTTCGCCGATCGGATGATGCGGGGCGAGAAAGGCTCCGAATTTGAGACGCGACATGGGGGTTTCTCTCCGGATTTATTGTTATTTGAAGTGCTCCGACGCAAACCTACGGGGCGGGCCGGGGCAAGGCAATGCTCCGAGCCGGGCCGCCCGCGCATGGTTGTCGCGCAAAGATGGGTGGCATACCGTTGACCGGAATTCTGCAGCTATCGTTCCCGGCAAAAGCATCATGAAACTGGCAAAACCCCGTATCGACATCGGCTTTGCGACCAACGACGCACCGGCCGCGCTGGCGTTCTGGCAGAACGAGATCGGTCTGCCGTTCGACCACACCCAGCCGATCCGCCGCGGCTACAAGCAGCATCGCCACGATCTCTGCGGCTCGATCCTCAAGATCAATCAGGTCTACGAGACGCTGCCGGACAATCCGCCGTCCGGCTATCGTGAGCTCCTGATTGCGCGCGAGGGCGTCACGGTACGGCGACCGATGTGCGATCCCGAAGGCAATCGCGTCTCGCTGGTACCGCCGGGCACGTCAGGCATTGAGCGCATCGGCATTCGTCTCGGCGTCCGCGATGTCGAGGCGCACCGCCGCTTCTACACCGAAGCGCTCGGCCTGCCGCAAGGTGAACCTGCTCCGGATGGGGCGCTGACGTTCCTGGCGGGTGACACCGTGCTGATCGTCGCCCATGCCGCGGATGCGCCGTCGGATGCGGCATTCGATGGCCACGGCTGGCGTTACATCACGTTCCAGGTGTTCGAGGTCGATCGCGAGCATGTGCATGTGCTCGCCCATGGCGGCCGCGAGGCGCGGGCGCCGGTGACGCTCGGCACCACGGCGCGGATCTCCATGGTGCGCGATCCCGACGGCAACTGGATCGAACTGTCGCAGCGCGCCTCGCTCACCGGCTCGCTGGCGCCGCCAGCGTAATAGTACGGAAGACGATGCGCAAAATTTTAAGGAACTAAGCCTATCCAAGACAACGGCATTCCAGAATAGAACGCGAAGATTCCGGTGTCTGAAGTGGCGGTCGAACCGGGCTCTTCTTCCAACCCTGATCTCCTTTAAGGCTTCGATTTTTGCCTTTTCCGGGGGGCGCCGTTTCTCAGATGGCGCCTCCCGTTTCATTCAGGGCGTTTTCGAGCGAAGTGGACGCCAGTTCGCGTGAAGAAAACGCGTCAAAACCAGATCTAGGATGGCACCGATGCCGGCAGGCTGACCTTCCAGGTCTCCTTGGCCGACGACAGCGTGATCAGCGTTTCCGTCCGTTCCACGCCGTCCACCGACTTGATGGTCTCGCTCAGAAACCGTTCGAGATCGCGCGTGGTGGCAACGCGTACCTTCAGGAGATAATTCCAGGCGCCTGTGACGTGATGACACTCCAGCACGTCGTCCGAGGCCTTGACCCGCTCGAGAAAGATCGCCTCGACCTTCGGGCTGCTCCAGCACACCATGATGAAGGCGAGCAGGTTGAGGCCCACCGCCTCCGGCGCGATCCGGGCGTGAAAGCCGGCAATCATGCCGGAGCGAACCAGCCGCTTGATGCGGTCGTTGATGGTCGAAACGGCGATGCCGATCTTCTCGCTGAGCGCAGCCAAGGGCTGGCGATCATCCTCCTGCAGCAGCGTCAGCAATTGCCGGTCGGTATCATCCAGTCGCGCCATCGAAAGTCCCCTTCGTAAGTCTTCCGGAGTCTGACCTGTTGCGGCCTGCCGTGAAAGGTCAAAGGTGAGTTTTGACGGGTCCAAACCAAAAAATTTACGGAATGTATCACTAAAACCACAATTACAACGGAAAAATACGCGAAGGCCCGCAATTTATTCAGCCGTACGCTTTCCCGCGGTACTCTCTCCCTGCGCACCGATTTGGTCGGGGCGATCGGAATTTGGAAGGCAGAGGCACCGGATGCTGCGGAAACTACTCCTCGGAAGCTCATCGCTGATGCTGCTCGGCGCCGCCGCGCCGGCTGCGGATCTGGCCCCGCAGCCGAGGGCGCTTCCTGCCACGGCGCAATCCTGGGCCGGCTTCTATCTCGGCCTCCACGGCGGCTATGGCTGGGGCCGGCACGATTTTTCGACCTTGCAGATCGATCTGAATAACCCGATCGGCGGTGTCCGTTCCAGCGGCGCGGTCTATGGCGCCCATGCCGGTTACAACTGGCAATTCGGCCGCGCAGTCACCGGCCTCGAGTTCGACTTCAGTGCGACCGACATCAAGGGAAGCACGTCGATATCCGGCTTCAACCCCAATAACTTCACTTACGACTTCACCCGTAGCGACCGATTGAAATATCTCGGCTCGGCGCGGGCCCGGCTTGGATGGTCTGCGACGGACAACCTCTTGATCTACGCCACGGCCGGCGCCGCGTGGGAGCGCAGCGGTGAGTCGAGGGATCTGCGCAGCGTCAGCAATGTCTTCGCGTTCCAGAATGGAACCACCACGGGCACGACGCCGTTCGATCGCTTCGGCTGGGTCGCGGGCGCGGGCGTCGAGGCCAAACTCACCGGCAGCAACTGGGTCGGCCGCGTCGAATATCTGCATTATGATTTCGGTTCGGTCGACGAGATCAGGACCCGGACATCGGCCTTCGTGAATTTTCCATCCTTTGCCGAACGCAGCGGGCGGCACAGCTACGACATCGTTCGCGCCGGTCTGTCCTACAAATTCGGAACGATCGCGCCTGTCAGCGCTATCCCCTATGCCAAGGCGCCGGCGATGGTATCAGCGTCGTCATGGGTGGGCTTCTATCTCGGCGTTCACGCCGGCTACGGCTGGGGCGAAAACAAATTCAGCGATCCCTGGCGGTTTACGCCGCTCGCCAGCATCGTCGGACCGAAACTTCAGGGCGCGGTATTCGGCGGCCATGCCGGCTACAACTGGCAATATGATCGCGCCGTTGCCGGCCTCGAGCTCGATTTCAGCGGCACGAACATCAAGGGCAGCTCCCCGAACAGCTTTGCGGGCGTCGAGAGTGCGGCGAGTTCGACCAGCATCGCCTATCTCGGATCGATCCGCGGCCGGCTGGGCTGGACGCCGTCCGACAACTGGCTGCTCTACGGCACCGCGGGTCTCGGCTGGGAGCGTCTCGATCGAAGCCTTCTGATCGTCAGTCCAGGCCAGGCCGGCACGCAGAGCTTCGACAGCGTCGCGACCTCCAACCGTTTCGGTTGGGTCGCCGGCGCCGGCGTGGAAGCCAGACTGCCCGGCAACAATTGGATCGGTCGCATCGAATATCTGCATTACGATTTCGGCACCATCGAACCGTCAGGCCTGATCGCGACCAACATCTTCGTGCCTTCCACTGCCGGCAATCATCACCTCGACATCGTGCGCGCCGGTTTGTCATACAAGTTCGGTGATCCCGCAGCCGTCGCCGCGGTGCCCTACGCCAAGGCGCCGGCCGTCATCGCAACCAATTGGGCCGGATTTTATCTCGGCGCACACGGCGGCTACGGCTGGAAGGACAATGATTTCACGCAGGTCGTTAACTTCATCAACCTCTCACAGGCCGGAGGTATCAGGTCAAACGGCTGGGTTGCCGGCTGGCATGCCGGTTACAACTGGCAGTACGGCAAGATCGTCACGGGTATCGAGACCGATTTCAGCTTCAGTGGCATCAGCGGCGATTCTGCGCTCGTGACTGGCCCCGGCGAATTCGGCGGCACACTCGATGCCCGCCTCAGCGATCGCGTGAAATATCTCGCAACATCACGGGCGCGGCTCGGCTGGCTGCCATCGGAAACCGTGCTGCTGTACGCGACCGGCGGTCTGGCATGGGAGCGGCTGCAGCGAACCGCGACCACGGTGGAATCCGTCGGCGGTTTGTCGATGACCGAGACGGCGCGGACACCGCGCGATCATCTCGGCGGCGTGATCGGCGTCGGCGCGGAGTGGATGCCGTGGGGACCGAACTGGGTCGGCCGGCTCGAATATCTGCACTACGATTTCGGCAAGGTGCAGGACACGGTGACCCGTACATCCACCGTGCCGGGTATCGCATCCTATTCGGAGAGGCGCGGCCGTCAGACCATCGAGGTGCTGCGCGCCGGCATTTCCTACAAGTTCACGCCGGAGCAACCGGTCGTCGCGAGATACTAGTCACGGCTGCACGTTCAGCGTCCGCACCACGCGAAAGCTGTGGCCGCCGCCGTCGACGATCGCGTTCTCGCGATAGCCTGACCGGATCATGTTGGCGGACCAGTCCCAGGTGCCGCCGCGCAGCATGCGCTTCTTGCAGTCGCCTTCCAGCCATGGCGATCCGTCGATCGGTGTGTCCTCGTTGTAGCGCTTGTTGAAACAGTCCTCGGTCCATTCGAACACGTTGCCGTGCACCTGATACAGGCCGAACGGGTTGGGTGCGTAGGAATCCACCACCGTAGGACCCTTGCTGTCCATGCCGCGCGGGCCGCCGCCATAGGGTGTCGATGCCCGGTAGTTGGCGTTCTGCGCGCTGACGGTGTCGCCGAACCAGAACGGCGTCGTGGTGCCTGCGCGGGTGAAATATTCGCGCTCGGATTCGCTGGGGAGGCGATAGGTGCGACCGACCTTCTTCGACAGCCACGCCAGATAGAGCTTCGCCGCCTCGAAGTTGATGCCTTGCGCGGGCATGCGGCCCCGGCCGAATCCCTTTTCGTCGCCCTTGATGCGGCCGCAGCCGCCATCCGCCAGACACGCGTCCCATTCGTCGAACGAAATCGCGAAGCGTCCGACCGCGAACGGCTTTGCAAAGCTGACGCGGTGGATCGGGTCTTCGCCCTTGAAACGATCCGGCTCGTCGGCCGGCGTTCCCATCATGAAAGAGCCCTTCGGCACCACCACCATTTCGGGGCAGTGGATGCACTCCTTGAAGCTGTCGTGCGGGAGCAGCGCCTGTTCGAGTTCCGGCGTCAGCGGCTGCACGGCCTTTTCGGGAAAGAACTGCCGTGGCGGCGGGCCCGGCAGTTCGGGTGGCCGCTGATCCTGTCCGTATGCCGGCGGCGGCAATTGCGGCTTCGTCGCCGAGGCGCTCCCGGCCAGAGAAACGGCGAGGACCCCGGCGATCAGAGGGGCCGACAGCTTCGATGCGATGGACATGGAGCATCCCTGGCGAGCGACGATGCTGGTTGGTCGCTCGCAACGGAAATCGCGTTCAGGCCGGTTTGAGCTTTCGAATGGCGTGGGGTAGACGACCTCATGAAATATTTTCCGGATGAGCCGGCAGACGGTGCGTGGGCCAGATATGCCGTGCTCGCCGTTCCGTTGGCCTATCTCGTCCTGGCGCCGGTCTATTCGGCGCACGCGGCGCCCTGGGGACGGCAGGTCGATCCGGAGTCCGCCTACCTGATGAATGGCATCGCCTGCGAGAAGGTGCACGAGAGCTACGCGCGGACGCCGGCTTCCGAGTAGGCGACAAAAAATCGAAAACCAGATGCAGCCTGTAGCTCGGCGCGGCTGGCGCTTATGGCAGCATCGGTGCTGTTTGCGGTGTCGATTGCGGCCTGTGCCGCTTTTCTGACATGGATGCGGCGCGCCGCGGCCGGAGCGGCGTGACAAATTAACGTCAGCGGACAAAATATGACTGTGCGAAATGACAGTGCACGGTCTTTCTATTTTGCAGTGCAGCAACTATCTGGTTTGGATCACGTTACCCCGCG
>JAQSDT010000008.1 GCA_029946075.1 bacterium
GGTGGTGATGAAAGGTTCGAATTTGGCGCGGTCGAACGCGGGGCGTGCCTGCAGTTTGCGCCACCATTCGCTGACGCGGGGGTGCTTGTTGCCGCTGAGCTCATCCGGGGCGATTTCCTCGTCGAGGCGCTTGACGAAGGGGGCCGCGGCGATATCGGCGATCGAATAGGCCTTGCCGACGATCCAGCCGGACGGCTTCAGGGCCGCTTCCATCCTGTCGAGCAGCTGCGTCACCAGCCTGGCGCGCGCCACGCCGCGTTCTTCCTCGGTATAGGGTTTGCGCGCGACCCGCAGCCAGGCTTCCTGGCGTTCCTTGCTCGGAATGTTCTTGAGTTTCTCGGCGAGCTCGGCGTCGGTCCATTGCTCGGCCGTCTTCTGCAGATGGTGCCGCCAGTTGAAGATGATGAGATTGCCGATCAGCCCGTCGATGTGCCGGATCCAGTTGCGCATCTCGGCGCGCAGATAGGGCGTCTCCGGGCGCAGCGGCGGATCGGGAAAGGTCTCGTCGAGATATTCGCAGATCGTGCCGCTTTCGTGCAGCGGCTGGCCGTCATGGATCAGCGTCGGGATCACGCCGAGCGGGTTGATCTTCAGATATTGCGGCGAGTGGTGCTCCAGCTTCGCCATGTCGACGACATGGCCTTCGTAGGCGATGCCTTTTTCCTCGAGGCACAGCCGCACGCGGCGCGATGCGCTCGACCGCCAGCCGTGGTGCAGGATCATCATGGCAGACTCCTTGTGCATCAGCCGCGGGCGCTCAGACGCCGAACGTATCGCGCCACTTTTCGGTCAATTCGGGAATGCCCTTGATGATCTCCGATATCGACGGGCGGATCGTTTTCAGCTCGTCGAGCTTCTTGAAGCCGGCGGGCAGCACCGTGCCGCGCCGCAGCGGCGCGCCGAATTCCTCGATGTCTTCGGCGGCGGTCTCCGCGGAGTAGAGAAACTCCATGAACAGCTTGGCCGCATTGGGGTGCCGCGAGTTCTTCATGATCGCCGATCCCGAGATCATCAGCACCGAGCCTTCCTCGGGATAGGACACCGCGACCGGATTGCCCTGCGAAGCGTTGCGCAGCACCAGTGCGGAGGGGCTGGCGCCGACGCTGCGCTCGCCGGAGACCAGCACCGTCACGGTATCGATGATCGAGCGGCCGACATGGGGCTTCAGTTTCGCGAGCTGCTCGAAATAGTCCCAGCCGTAGAGCTTGTTCATCTGCACCACCCAGGTGCCGACGAAGCCGGAAAATCCGGGATGGCCGACCACGGACTGGCGGTTCCACTTTGGATCGATGAATTCCTTCCACGTCTTCGGCGCTTGTTCGGGCTTCACCTTGTTGGTGTTGTAGGCAAGGCCGACGGTGGTGGCGTTGACGATCTGGTAGGCGTCATCCGGATCGACGCCGTGGAAGCGCGTGTCGATCTGGTCGATCGAGCGCATCTTGTAGGGCATCAATAGCCCGCGGTCCTTCAGCGACACGAACTGGCCCATGTCGGTGGAGGCGAACACGTCGCAATTGGCGGCATTGGCCTGGATGTCCTGGCTCAGCCGCTGATAGGCGACCTGGGCCGTGGCCCGCACCACGTTCACCTTCACGCCGGGGAAAGCCTTGGTGAAGATCGCGCCGTGTTTCTCGGAGCGGTCCGACGGCCAGTACACGCTGTACCAGGTCAGTTCGCCTTCCTGCTTTGCCTTGGCATAGAGCTCGGCGATGTAATCGGCCTGCGCGGTGGCGGGGCGCAGCCCCAGCAGCGCAAGCGCGCTTCCCGTCAAAAAGCTTCTTCGGTGGATCAGCATCGGCGTTCCCTGCGAACCGGCGCTCTCGGGCGCCTTCGACGCGTATTTCAGCATTGATTTAATGTGTGCGCAATGCTCTTCTATGTATACATAGGAAATCGCCCATGCGCGCCAGAACCAGTGATGCCCTCCGCAAGGAACTCGAGGACGATATCGAGCACGGCCGGCTGTCGCCGGGCGACAAGCTCGATGAGCAGATGCTGGCCGAACGCTTCGAGGTGTCGCGCACGCCGGCACGCGAAGCGTTGTTGCAGCTCGCAGCCGCGGGAATCGTGCGGCTGGTGCCGCGGCACGGTGCGGTGGTTTCCTCGGTCTCGCCGCAACTGGCGATCGGAATGGTCGAGGTGCTGACGGCACTGGAAGCGGAAGCGGCGGGGCTCGCGGCGCGCCGGATGTCTTCCAGCGAAAAGGCGCAACTGACAAAGCTGCATCTGGCCTCGCAGGCCGCGGTCAAGCGGCTCGACAGTCCGGCCTACATCAAGAACAACGCGGCTTTCCACGGCGCGATCTATGAGGGCGCGCGCAACGAATTCCTGGCCGAGCAGATCCGGATGACGCGGCTGCGGATGCGCTTCTATCATCGCTCCAGCCTGTATCAGCCGGCGCGGCTGAAGGCGTCGTGGCAGGAGCATGCGCGCGTCAACGAAGCGATCCAGAGCGGCGACGACGCGCTGGCTCAGCAAGTGATGCGCGAGCACATCCTGTTCGGCGGCCGGGTGTTCGCTGACCTGATCGCCAACCTCACCAGCCGAAAGTCCTGAGATCATGAAGACCGGCGTCGTTCGCATCCACCGCCATGGCGGTCCGGAAGTGCTGCAATATGAGGAAGTGGAACTGCGCGAGCCCGCGGCCGGCGAGGTGCTGCTGAAGCAGACCGCGATCGGATTGAATTTCGCCGACACCTACCAGCGCGAGGGCGAGGCGGGACCGCACGATGCCGGCGCGATGCCGATCGTGCTGGGCGGGCAGGGCGCAGGCGTGATCGAGGCGGTCGGCGCCGGCGTGTCCGGCTTCAAGGCCGGCGACATGGTCGCCTGCATCCATCCCGGCGCCTATGCCGAGCGCCGCGTCGTCCCCGTCGACAAGCTGCTGCACTTGCCGTCCGGGATTTCCGATCAGGTCGCGGCGGCAACCCTGCTGCGCGGTCTGACGGCCGAATATCTGGTCCGGCGGCTCTACAGGATCAAACCCGGCGATACCGCGCTGGTTCACGCCGCGGCGGGCGGCATGGGTCTGCTGCTCGGACAATGGGCGAGGGCGCTCGGCGCGCGGGTGATCGGTACGGTCGGCGCCGACAGCAAAGTGGAGATCGCCAGGGCGCACGGCTGCAGCGAGGTCATCGTCTACAGCCGGGAGGATTTTGCCGCGCGTACCATGGAACTGACCGAGGGCATCGGCGCCGACGTGATCTATGACGGCGTCGGCAAATCGGCCTTTCTGAAATCGCTGGAATGCATCCGCCCGATGGGCATGGTGATCAGCTACGGCACCGCGTCAGGCAATGTCGGCGCCTTCGACCTGCAACTGCTGCACCGGAAGTCGATCATCGTGACGCGGCCGACACTGCGGACCTGGATCGCCAGGCGGTCCGATTACGAAGCGGCCGCTGCCGCCTTCTTCGATGCGGTCATCTCCGGCAAGGTACGCGCCGAGGTCAACCGCTCCTACGCGCTGCGTGATATCAGGCGCGCCCACGAGGAGTTGCACAGCCGCAGCACTGTCGGCCCCGCGATCATCATTCCATGATCGCGGGCCTGTGGTGGCCCCGGATTCTGGTTCGAAAAGGAAGTTGGCCGGTTACCGCCGTTCAATGTGGCGGCAGATTGTTATTGTCACGGCCGGAAACAATCGAGTTGGCGCAGCAACAGGCTACCCGGCGATAGGCTCGCAACGATGTGCGGGTCCGCGGTGCTGCGTTCCAATCCCGATAACGCCTACGCTTCGTTGGCGGCGATCGATTCCATCAGGGACACCAGCTGACGTTGCACGGTCTGGTCCTTGATCTTGCTGTAGGCGCGAAGCAGCCGCAGGCTGAACGAGCTGTCCAGGAACAGCAGGCTCTCGACCTCGCGGGCCTTGCCGTCGCCGTCGTAGAAGAAGGTGACGGGAACGTCGAGCGCGGTGGCGATCTGCTGAAGACGGGCGGCGCCGACGCGATTGACGCCCTTCTCGTACTTCTGGACCTGCTGGAAGCTGACCCCGAGCTTGTCGCCGAGTTCGGCCTGCGAGATCTTCTGTTCCACACGTCGCAGGCGAATCCGCTTGCCGAGCTCAATGTCGGGTTTGCCGGCACTGCGCTGCTTCATCTTCTTTGCTGCTGATCTGTTCATTCTGCTGTTACCGTCCTTGAATCGCGAAGCCCTGGCGAAGTCAGGTCAGGGCTTCGTCGGTTTTTGCCGCGTTATAAGTTCGCCTCGACCGCCGGTTCGTCTCCAACCAGCGGAAATCCCGAGATAGTCCGGGATGGCAGCCACATGCGAGAACGTCGTGGAAGCATCCCGATACCGGCGCCTCCGGCCGACTTTCGTCGTTGACGCCCGGGGCGAAATTACCGAGCCCCGCAACCTACATTTGGCAAAATATTCGACAAACCACAACTACCGCGAGTTGGGTGGCCACAGATTTTGGGAGCATGATTACCGGCTGCGTGAGGGGAACCCGGTGTTTTACGGACCTGTTCATGTTGCCAAATACTGATAATGCGCATTTTGCGCCGGTTTCGGCACCGCCTTCGGTTGGTCTCGTTGAAATATTTCAACCGCGATATTCGTCGAGATACAACAGTGCGCAATTCGACTTGCAACCGAAGAGTGAACGGATTGATTCGGAAAAACTTCCTACCGGACGGGCGCACGCACAATCGGTGGATTTCATATCGCTGCTCCGGGGCTCTCGCAGTTGCCCAGTTGCGCGGCATCTCTGGCCGCATTTCCGCATCCCGGTCATCAAGCCGGCACCGATGACGTCAGCGGATCCGGAATGATTGCAATCATTCCGCATGATGTGGTCGTGTGCCGCCGCTTGTCGCAGCCCACCGGACATGCACCGGCGAAATGATTGCAATCATTTTTGCTTCGCAGCGAAGAAGAGGTCGTCGTTGCGATGTATTAGTTGGGCGCGCGATCTAAAATCGCTTTGACGTCCGCCGCGTTTTTTATACGCTCCGCGACCGTAGCCGCCGCGTCGGCCACGCCCAAAGTCCCGCATACAAGGGACGGGCGTCACAGGGGAGGAAGCCATGAAGCGAAGAACCGTACTTGCCGGCCTTGGTGCGACCGCCGTTGCCGGTGCATTGGGAATGCCGTCGATCGTCAGGGCGCAGGCGCCTGTCACGCTCAACGGTGCCGTTCAGTTCAACGACGACCACGCCTTCAACCGGGCGCTGCTCCGGTTCGAGGAGCTGGTGAAGAAATATTACGGCAAGCCGGTCAATTTCACGCTGCACAAGAACTCCTCGCTCGGCCTTGAGAAGCAGTATTTCGAATACATGTCGCAGGGCAAGGCGGTCGATTACGGCATCGTTTCGCCGGCTCATATGTCGACCTTCGCCAAGGCGGCGCCGTTCATCGACGCGCCCTTCGTCTTCAAGGGCATCGAGCACATGAACAAGGTGGTAGAGGCGAATATCCTGGCGCCGATTGCCGACGAAGTCGCGGCCAAGGCCGAGGTGATGCTGATCGGCTATTCCGGCGGCGGCATCCGCAACATCTTCGCCAACAAGCCGGTCAAGAACCTGGCCGAACTCAAGGGCCTCAAGGTGCGTGTGCAGGGCGCCCCGATCTGGTCGAAGACGTTCGCGGCCGTCGGCATGAGCCCGACCGTGATCGCCTACAACGAAATCTACAACGCCATCCAGAACGGCGTGATCGCTGCTGGCGAAAACGAAGCCGCCGGTGTCGAGGCGATGAAGTTCTACGAAGTCGCGCCGCACCTCAATCTGACGCAGCACGCCGTGTCGATCCGGCCGATCTGCTTCTCGGTGAAGACGCTGAAGACGTTGCCGAAGGAGTTGCAGGACGCGATCGTCAAGGCGGGCAAGGAAGCCGGCGAATACGGTCGCCAGCTCGAATCCAGCGAGGAAGCCCTCAAACTCGACACGCTGGAAAAGGCCGGCAAGCTCAAGCGGGTTCCGTTCGAGGAGCGGGACGCGATGAAGAAGCTCGCCGATCCCGTGATGGCCACCTACGCCAAGGAAATCGGCGCCGAGGGCATCTACGAAAAGATCAACATCGCCTGACGCACGATCCGCCGCCAATTGCATTCCGGGCAAGCCCTGCTTCTTGCCCGGATCGGCGGCTTCACGGAGCTACAATGACCGAACTACCTGTCTCGTCCGCATCGTCGCCCTGGCGACGAGTAACGGCGGCCTATGCCAAATTGCTGGAATTCCTGCTGGCGCTTTGCGTCGGCATCCTCGTCATTCCGGTCACGCTGCAGATCATCTCGCGCTACACGCCGTTCATTCCCTCCTATATCTGGACGGAAGAAATGGCGCGGTTCCTGTTCGTCTGGACGATCATGATCGGCGCCATGGTCGGGGTGCGGGAGGCGCAGCACTTCGAAGTCGACGTCTGGCCCGACCTGTCGCGCCGGTCGGAAGCCTTGGTGCGAATTCTGGCGCGCCTCGGCATTCTGGCGCTCGCGCTCGTGTTCGTGTGGGCCGGCATCGAATTCACGCGCTTTGCATGGAACCGGACCTCGGAGCTGGCCGACCTGCCGCTCTGGATGATCCATGTCGCCTGGCCGGCAGCCGGCGTCACATGGATCGTGTTCGCGGGCGAACAGATCATCGACGAATTGAAAATTCTGGTTGGGGTAAACGATGGGCGGTAATGTTCTTTCTGCCGGAGAGGCCGCACTGGTCCTGTTCGGCGTCTTCGTCGGCCTGCTCATCATCCGCGTGCCCGTCGCCTTCGCGCTCGGTCTTGCTTGCGTGCCGATCCTGCTGATCGAGCCGCGGCTTTCGATGATGATGCTCGCGCAGGAGACCTTCAACGCCTACAATTCCTTCATCCTGCTGGCGGTGCCGTTTTTCCTGCTGACCGCCAATCTGATGAGCATCGGCGGCATCACCGACCGGCTGGTCGCGCTGTCGCGCTCGATGGTCGGCCACTGGCCGGGATCGCTGGCGCAGATCAACGTCGTGCTGTCGGTGTTCTTTGCCGGCATTTCGGGCTCCTCCACCGCCGACGCGGCGAGCCAGTCGAAAATCTTCATCGATGCACAGACCAAGGAAGGATACGACCTCTCGTTCTCGATCGCCATCACGGCGGTGTCGGCCGTGCTGGCCGTCATCATCCCGCCCTCGATCCTGATGATCGTGTGGGGCGGACTGATCTCGACTTCGATCGCGGCGATGTATCTTGCCGGCATCGTCCCGGGCATCCTGATCGCCGGCGCGCAGATGGCAACGGTGCACGTTTACGCGGTGCGGCGCGGCTATCCGACCTACCCGAAGGCCACCTGGGTGGAGATGCGCTGCGCGATCTGGAAGGCGATCCCGGCCATGATGACGCCGTTCATCATCGTCGGCGGCATCCTGCTGGGTTGGTTCACCGCCACCGAATCCGCCTGCGTGGCTGTTTTGTATTCCGTCGCGCTATCGGCGTTCTTCTACCGTGAAACCGGCTGGCGTGAGCTCTACCGGGCCTTGCTCGATACCGGCAGACTGGCCGGCGTCGCCTTGTTCTGCGTCGGCACCGCGAGCGCATTCGGCTGGCTGCTGGCGTACTACAAGATTCCGCAGGAATTGCTCGCCAACGTCTCGACCTGGGGCATGGGGGCGATCGGTGCGGGCTTCTTCATTGCCTTCTGCTTCCTGGTGGTCGGCTGTTTCCTCGACGCCATCCCGGCGATCATCATCGTCGGCACCGTGCTGGAGCCGCTGGCGAAATCGGTCGACCTGCACCCGGTTCAGTTCGCGATCATCTCGATCGTCTCGCTGGCGTTCGGCCTGGTGACGCCGCCCTACGGTCTGTGCCTGATGATCGCCTGTTCCATAGCGGGCGTCAGGCTGCGCTATGCACTCAAGGATACCATCATCATGCTGATCCCGATGCTGCTGGTGCTGGCCGCCTTGATCATCTGGCCCAGCGTGTCGCTGTTCCTGCCGCGGCTGATCGTCCCGGAGATGCTGAAATAGCGCTTCAGCTATTCGAGGGTACAGGTGACCGTGTAGACGACCCCGCGCGGCAGGAAGTCGACGGTCGCCTCGCCACCGAGCTGGTCGCGCGCGCTGCGCTCGATCAGCCGCGATCCGAAGCCGCGCTGTATCGGCGCGGTGACATGCGGCCCGCCGGACTCGGTCCAGATGAAGCGCAGCTTGCGTTCGCTGCCTTCGTTGAGGACTTCCCAGTCGAGCGCGACGGTGCCGGTGTCGTTCGACAGCGCGCCGTATTTGGCGGCGTTGGTCGCGATCTCGTGCAGCATCATCGCCAGTATTACCGCGAGCCGCGGCGACAGCGGCACCTTGGGCCCGAACATCCTGATACGTTCGGGATTGTTGATCCGGTAGGGTTGCAGCACGCGGTCGACCACATCCTGCAGCCCCGAGCCCTGCCATTTCTCCTGACTGAGGAGATTGTGGGTTTCCGCCAGCGCGCCGAGCCTGCCCTCGAACTTTTCCCGTTCAAGGCGGCTGGCGCTGCGGAACGTCTGCGTCGCGATCGATTGCAACACCGCCAGCGTGTTCTTGACCCGGTGGTTGAGCTCCTCGATCAGGAGATCGTGCAGCATCTCGGCGCGGGCGATCGCGGTTGCCATCCGCACCGCGAAGGCAAGGCCGATGGCCAGCAGGATCGCGCCGATCACGCTGGTGATGGCGAGGTTGCGCCACAACGGCGCCACCAGCGAGTTTTCCGAAACTCCCGCGGCGACCGTCCAGCCGGTGAGCGAAGAACGTGCCGCGCTGGTGATCAGCGGTACGCCTTCGAGCGACACCGATGCAAAGGTGGCTTCGGGACTTTTGAACATCTCCGAATAGAGCGAAGGCGAGGCGCGCTTGCCGATGGTTTCCTGCGGATTGGGCACGCGCGCAAAATTGGTTCCTTCGCCGTCGAAAATCGAGATGGTCCAGGCTTCGCTCGGACGCTGCTGCTCGATCATGGCCTGGAACATCTCGATCGGCGGGCTGAACGAGATGTCGTAGATCACTTCGCCGTCCCGGATGACCGGCACTTCGACCGTTACGATCAGGCGCTTCTTGACCGAGCCGGTGAAGAGGTTGGAGTAGACCGGCTTCTTTTCCGCAAACACCTTGTCGACGACGGTGCGGTTGTTGCGCAGCGGCAGGCTCGTGGCATCAGGTGTGACGGAGGAAAACACCTGCCGGCCTTCGCGATCCGATACCAGCACCACGCCTTCCGTGCCGTATTGTTCGAGAAACCCGCTGGCGATGCGCCGGAAGCTGTTGAAATCGCCGTTGCGAAGCGCGTTGGTGAGGGCCAGAACCTGCAACCCCCCGGTCATGCGCTGCATTTCGGAATCGAGCACGAGACGGATGTTGCGCACGGTTTCCAGTACGCGCTGCGTCGCGTCCTGGCGGTCCTGCCGGTAGTTGTTGAAAACGATGCCGGCCGCGAAAATGATCAGCGGCAACGAGGTGCCCGCCACGAGAAGGGCAAGGCGCGCTGGCAGTGAAGGCTTTGGCAATGCGGTTCCCGGATCGGCGCCCAACGGTCGCGAGCATAGGAGAACCGGTCGAATTCCGCCAAGGATATTA
>JAQSDT010000009.1 GCA_029946075.1 bacterium
TTGCACATGGGTCTGCGAAAAGCCGTGCAGCAGCAACAGCGGCGGCCCCTTGCCGCCGACGCGGGCGAAGATGCGCCCTGCCCGTGTGTTGATCCATTCGGCGGAATATCCGGGAAACAAATCGGCGAGATCGGGCATGAAACTGGCACTCCTGCGCGGGCAGCGGCGCTGCTTCAAACATTGTTTGCCGTTGCCGCTGGCGCGTCCCGGATATATGCCATCGCTCAAGCGCGACCAACAATAAACCAGCACGAGGAAACCCCTGTCATGTCGATCGATTTCGAAATTCCGGCCGAAGCCAAGGCGATCCGCGAGAAGGTCCGCAAGTGGGTGCACGAGGAGTGCATTCCCGCGGAGAAGGAACTCGACACCAAGCCGCTCGCCGAAGTGCTCGGCCCGCTGCGGGCCAAGGCCCGCGCCCGCGGCCTGTGGTGCCCGTGGGTGCCGAAGGAATATGGCGGTATGGGTCTCGGCCCGCTGGCCAACGCGCTGGTGCAGATGGAACTCGGCGAGAGCATGCTCGGCGCACTCTCCATGAATACGCAGGGGCCCGACGACGCCTCGATGATGACGATTCTGGCCCACGGCACGGAATATCAGAAGGAGAAGTTCCTCAAGCCCCTGCTGAACGGCGACAAGCGCATCTGCTTCTCGATGACCGAGAAGGCTGCCGGCGCCGACGCCACCGGCATGCAGACCACGGCCGTCAAGGACGGCAACGAGAACTACATCCTCAACGGCGAGAAGTGGTTTTCCTCCTCCGCCAGCGTGGCCGACATGGCGCTGGTCGTCGCGCGCACCGATCCGAACGCGCCGCGCCACAAGCAGCATTCGACCTTCATCGTCGAACTGCCTAACCCCGGCTACAAGATCAAGCGCAACGTCGCCAACATGGCGATCGAAGGCCCGCATGACGAAATCCTCCATGGCGGCCACTCCGAAATCGAGATCAAGGATCTGAAAGTGTCGGCCGACAACCTGCTCGGCGGCGAAGGCAACGGCTTCAATATGGGCCAGCACCGCCTCGCCTATGGCCGCTTGCGCCACGGCATGCACAATGTTGCGAAGGCGCAGCGCGCGCTCGACATGGCGGTGGCGCATGTCACCACGCGCTCGACCTTCGGCTCGCTGCTGTCCGACCGCCAGGGCGTGCAGTTCATGCTCGCCGATTGCGCCAGCGAACTCTATATCGGCCGCCTGATGCTGCTGCACATCGCCTACAAGGCGGAGAAGGGCCTCGACATCAGGCAGGAGAATTCGATCGCAAAAATCTTCCATGCGCACATGGTGCACAAGGTGATCGACACCGCGATCCAGCTCCACGGCGCGCTCGGCTTCAGCCAGGATACGCCGCTGGCCAAATGGTACACCCAGGTGCGTTCGCAACGGCTGGTCGACGGTCCCGACGAAGTGCACAAGTGGAAGATCGGCAAGAACGTCATCAAGGCGTACCGCGAGCACGGCACCACGGCGAGCGCCGCGGGCGGCGATCTGCTCTAAACGTCGCGTTATGTGCTTGCACCGTCGTCCCGCCGCATGCGGGGCGACGGTGTTTTGCTGTCGCGATCCCGTCGCACACTTCCCCGATGAGATCGGGCGGGATTGCTTGGACCGGCGCCGCTGCGGTACCGTCCTGTCAATTGCTCAAACAAGAACAGCTCCGGGGGAAATGCGTTGCGCCCAAATCCATTGAAACCGCGGCTTGCGGCCGGTGGCTGCGCGTTCGGAACCATGACGTTCGAGTTCTTCACGCCCGGCTACCCCGCGATCTGCCGCGCGGCCGGCGCCGAATTCATTCTCTACGACATGGAACATTCGGGCGTCGGCTTCGAGACCATGAAGGCGCAGTTTTCATTCTGCCGCGGGCTTGATCTGGTGCCGCTCGTCCGCGTTCCCTCCGGCGACTATCATCACATCGCCCGCGCGCTCGACATCGGTGCGATGGGCATCATGGTGCCGATGGTCGAAACAGCCGAGCAGGTCCGGGCGATCGTCGACTGCACGCGATATCCGCCGGCGGGACGCCGCGGCGCCGCGTTCAACGTCGCTGCGCATGATGACTATGCCGGCGGCGCCGAGACCGACAAGATCGCCGCAGCCAACGCCCGTACCATGGTGATCGCGCTGGTCGAGACCGCGACCGGCATCGCGAATGTCGAGGCGATCGCAGCGGTTGACGGCGTCGATGTGGTCTGGCTCGGCCACTACGATTTGACCAACTTCATGGGCATCCCCGGCCAGTTCGACCATCCGAAATTCCACGCCGCCGTCGATCGTCTGGTCGGCGCTTGCGAGGCACATGGCAAGACGCCGGGCTTCCTCGCCGGTGACGAGAAATGGGCGCACGATTTCCGCGCCAAAGGTTTTCGCATGATCGCCTACGGCGTCGACACGCTGCTGATGCAACGCGCGCTCGCCGACGGCATCAAGCTCCTGCAGGAAGCATTGAAGAAGTAAGGCCCGCCATCCCGGCTAGCCCTTCGCCTTCTCCCGCTCGATCGCTTGCCAGCCGATGTCGCGGCGGCAAAAGCCTTCCGGCCATTTGATCCTGTCGACCGCGGCATAGGCGCGCTGCTGGGCTTGGGTGACGGATTTGCCGGTCGCGCAGACGTTCAGCACGCGGCCGCCATTGCTGAGAATCCTTCCATCACCGGATTTGGTGCCGGCATGAAAGATTTCGACGCCCTCGATCCTGGCCGCCTCATCAAGGCCTTCGATGACGAACCCCTTGCCGTAATCTCCGGGGTAGCCCTTGGTGGCCATGATCACCGTCAGCGCCGTCTCATCGTACCAGCGCAGGCTGAAATTCTTCAACTGTCCGTCGGCGCTCGCGATCAGCGCCGGTACGATGTCCGACATCAGGCGCAGCATCAGCACCTGGGTTTCCGGATCGCCGAAGCGGGCATTGTACTCAACCAGCTTCGGGCCGTCCTTCGTGATCATCACGCCGGCGAACAGCACGCCCTTGTAGGGACAGCCCATCTCCTTCATCGCGCGCAGCGTCGGCTTCACCATCTCATCCATCACGCGCGTGCACATCGCGTCCGTCATGACGGGGGCCGGCGAATAAGCGCCCATGCCGCCGGTGTTCGGTCCCTTGTCGCCGTCGAAGGCGCGCTTGTGATCCTGTGCGGTCGCCAGCGGCAGCGCATGCTCGCCGTCGCACAGCGCGAAGAACGAGGCTTCCTCGCCCTCCATGAACTCCTCGATCACGACTTCCGTGCCCGAGGCGCCGAGGCCTCCGCCGAACATCATGTCGACGGCCGCGAGCGCCTTCTGCTCGGTCATCGCCACCACGACGCCCTTGCCGGCGGCAAGGCCATCGGCCTTGACCACGATCGGCGCACCCTGCTTGCGGATATGGTCGCGCGCGGCGGCGGCGTCCCTGAAGTGCTCGTAGGCCGCGGTCGGGATGTTGTTGGCGCGACACAGCGCCTTGGTGAAATTCTTCGAGCTCTCGAGCCGGCCGGCGGCCTGCGTCGGCCCGAACGCCTTGAAGCCCGCGGCGTTGAGGTCATCGACCATGCCGGCAGCGATCGGCGCGTCGGGCCCAACCACGACGAACTCGACGGCGTTCTGTCTGCAGAACGCGATCACCGCCGCGTGGTCGGTAATGTCGAGCGCGACGCATTCGGCATCCGCAGCGATCCCCGCATTGCCGGGCGCGCACCAGAGCCTGGTTACCAGCGGAGACGCCGCAATCTTCCACGCCAAAGCGTGCTCGCGGCCGCCGGAACCGATCAGGAGGATTTTCATGGGATGCAACCAGATGCCGGGATGAGATGCGGTTTCGGTCGCACAAAACGCCCCCTCGCCGCAAGGGGACGTGCGGGCACAATGGCCGTTGTGCAGAGCTGTTTCGGCGTTACAGGCCGCCCGAAGCAGCGATGATTTCCTGCAGCATTGCGACGTGGCGGGCGAAGGCCGCCCGCCCGGCGGCGGTCGCGGTCACCGTGGTCTGCGGCTTCTTGCCGACGAAGGCCTTGTCGATCGCGACATAGCCCGCTTTCGACAGCGTCTCGATATGGGCGCCGAGATTGCCGTCGGTGGCGCCGGTCAGCTTTTTCAGCCTCACGAATTCGAGCCCGGTGCCCGGCGGCAGCGCGTTCAGCGCCGCCATGATTCGTAGCCGCAGCGGTTGATGGATGATGTCGTCGAGCCCGCTCATGTCAGCTCCGGCGCATCCACAGGCCGCCGAGGATCAGCCCGCCGCCATTGACCACCGCCATCCACGGCTCAAACCAGCTGCCGATGTAGAAATAGCCGATTAGTGTGAGCGCCGAGATGCCGAGGCCGATGACCACGAACGCGTAGCCGAACCAGAGGCCGGCGACGGTGTAGGCCAGCATCGCATAGAGCGGCCAGAACGTGCCCAACTGGCGCGGCGAGAATTGACCGAGTACGCAGCTGAAGAAATATCCGAAGCCGAAATACAGCAGGAAAGCCAGCAGCACCCGTGGGTCGAACCTGCGCACACCGGATTTCGGATAGCCGAAGGCGCTGACCGCGATCGATCCCAGAACGCCCGCGACGTTCACCGCGACCCAGACGTAACCGGCGTAGCGCGGCCATGCGAACGAGACGACGTTGCCGCCGAGGATCAGGCCGCCCCACAGGATCAGCAATTGGCTCGCCAGATCGTAGATCCGCGACTGACGCACGCGGCGCACGACCGTGTCGATGTCGCTGAGCGCTTCGGAGGCCTGCTGGCTGTCGATCATGACCCTGTCACCCCAATGTCCGGATTTACGTCCCCGCCGTGCCGCGGGTGGCGACGTCGTCGGCGATCATCGAGATCGCCCTGGGCACGCTGACGATGCCCATGTGGTTGATACCCTCGATCAGCTTCACGTCGATGGGCTTTTTGGCGTCGCGCACCGCTTCGGCGTATTTTTCCGCAAACATCAGTTCGTCGTCGGCGCCCGAGATGATCGTGATCGGACCGTTTGCCTGGGCAAGATCGCGGCGGAAATCGCGTTTGACGGCGAAGTTGCGCATCAGGCGATCGGTGTAGGTCCCGACGAGATTCGTCTGCGAATTCGGCGGCACCGCGAAAGCCAGCACCGGCAATCCTTCGCAGCAGGTGATGCCGAGGCTGCGCAGCGCGATCAATCCGACGATGCGCGGGATATCGGCATTGGCCCAGCCGCCCGAACCCGGCCGGGTGGTCGGCGCGTCATAGCCGAGATAGGGCGCGAGCAGCACCGAGCGCGCGAACAGGTTCTGGATCGGCGAGCCGGCGACGCGGAGCGCAAAGCCGCCGCCGGAGGAATGGCCGACCAGCGTCAGCGGCGCATCGGGCGCGGTCTTGCGCACGACGGCGACAAAGTCCGAAAGGTCGTCCTCAAGCTGGCCGACATAGCCGATGTCGCCCCGTGTTCCCGACGTGCCGTGGCCGCGGATGTCCACCGCCCAGGTCTCGACACCCCTGGCCGCCAGCGCGGATGACAGCGCATGGATGGTGCCGCCGCTGGAGCCGGAGGAGCCGTGCACCACGATGGCCGCCCTGCCCGTGGCCGGGCTGCTGGCGGCGTAGTGGCGGAAGCCGAGCGACGACCCGTCCCGCGCCTGGAAGCTCTCCACGGCGGGCAAGGTGCCGAGGTCCACGGTGCCGCGGGCAGCCGAGATCGACTGCAGTTCCGGCGGCCGCTGCAGCGGCGTCGCGATCAGCGCCGTCAGTATCAGCGCCAGCACGCCGACGGCGGACAGGGCCCATTTTACGACGCGAAGGGAGCCGCGGGTCAGGGACATCAGCATGGGTCACTCCTCAGAATTTAATTTGTAGAGGACTCTGCAATATAGAGTAATTGGTTCCACAAGACCCTTGATTGGCAGCGGCCGACAAAAATCCCTAACTTGCGCCTGCACCCAGTGAGCCCGAATCAAACGCCGATGCCCGCAGCGGAAAACCTCCTCAACGCGCCCGAATTCACCGTCTCGGAACTGTCGTCCGCCTTGAAGCGGACGGTCGAGGACGCCTATGGCCATGTCCGCGTCCGCGGCGAAATCTCCGGCTTCCGCGGGCCGCATTCCTCCGGGCACTGCTATTTCGCGCTGAAGGATGAGAGCGCCAAGATCGAAGCGGTGATCTGGAAGGGCGTCCACTCCAGAATGCGCTTCAAGCCCCAGGAGGGGCTGGAGATCATCGCGACCGGCAAGCTCACGACCTATCCGGGCTCGTCGAAATACCAGATCGTCATCGAGGCCATCGAGCCTGCCGGCATCGGCGCGCTGATGGCCTTGATGGAGGAACGCAAGCGCAAGCTTGCCGCCGAGGGCCTGTTCGACGAGGCGCGCAAGCAATTGCTGCCGTGGCTGCCCGAGGTAATCGGCGTCGTCACCTCGCCGACCGGCGCCGTCATCCGCGACATCCTGCACCGCCTGCAGGACCGCTTTCCGCGCCGCGTGCTGGTGTGGCCGGTCAAGGTGCAGGGCGAAGGCTCGGCCGAGCAGGTTGCCGCCGCGATCCGCGGCTTCAACGCGCTGCCGGAGGGTGGGCGCATTCCCCGCCCGGATCTGCTGATCGTCGCGCGCGGCGGCGGCTCGCTGGAGGACCTCTGGTCGTTCAACGAGGAGATCGTGGTCCGCGCCGCCGCCGAAAGCATGATCCCGCTGATTTCGGCGGTCGGCCACGAGACGGATATTACGCTGATCGATTTCGCCGCCGACAAGCGCGCGCCGACGCCGACCGCCGCCGCCGAAATGGCGGTGCCGGTGCGCAGCGAATTGTTCGTCGAGGTCGAGAGCCTCGCGCGCCGCGCCATGATTTGCTGGCAGCGCGGCCAGGAGAGCCGCCGCACCGAACTGCGCGCCGCCGCCCGCGCCCTGCCCGCCGCGAGCGAACTGCTCGCGATCCCGCGGCAGCGGCTGGATCATCTCGGCGCCGCCCTGCCCCGCGGCCTCAAGGCCAATACCCACGCCCATCACCGCCGCTTCGCGCATGTCAGCGCCGGGCTGACGCTGAAAGTGCTGCGCGGCCAGGTCGCGCACGCCAACCAGCGGCTGATCGCATCAGGCGAACGCATCAAGCTTTCCGCCCGCGCGCTGCTGCGCAGCCGGCGCGAGCGATTTGCCGGGCTGGAAGTCAGGCTGAAGGCCTCGAAGCTTTCCAACGCGCAGGCGCAGCGCAACGCCATCGCGCGCGACCGCGAACGCACGCAGCGGCTCGCCGAGCGCGCCCGCCGCGCGCTGGTCACGGCGATGCAGCGGCTCGACGCGCGGGTCACCCATAGCGGTCAATTATTGTCGGCGCTGTCCTATCGCGGCGTGCTCGCCCGCGGCTTTGCGCTGGTGCGCGACGCGCAGGGCCACGCCGTCCACGCCGCCGCAGCTGTCGGGCCCGGCGCGCATCTGTCGATCGAATTCGCCGACGGCCGCGTCGGCGCTACGGCTGACGCCGATCGTCCGCAGGCGACGGCCATGACCGAGAGCCCGCCCGCTCCACGCGAAGCCAGGCCGGCCGCGCCGAAGCGCATCGTCAAGCCGATCGATCAGGGCAGTCTGTTTTAGCGAGCAGTTTCTTTCTCCGTCATGCCCGGGCGTGTCCCGGCCATGACGAACACTCAACGCGCCAGCCATTCGGCGACGCTCTTCTGCGCCTCCGATCGCGCTCCGGCGTCGGTGCCGATATGACCGCGTTCGGGCAATGCGGCGTCGGCGGTGGCGGCGATCGAACGCAGCGGTACGTTGGCGCGATCGAATTCATGCGCCGCACCCGGATAGACCACGATCCGCGTCAGCGCGCTGCGGCCGCGGGCGCCCTCCACCATCTGGCGGCAGGCGGTCGGCGAACTGACGTCGTCCTGCGCGCCGATCAACAGCAGCGTCGGCACCCGCGTGCTCCAGCCGAGGCCGGAGGACAGCCGGCAGTCCGGATAGAACGCGATGGCGGAACGGAAGTCCGGTTCGGCGCTCCTCGCCGAGGATTGCGGGCGCACCGCCCACAGCAATGCGCTGGCGCCGTTGGCCCAGCCCATCAGGCTGATGCGGTCGCGCGCAGCCCAGGGCTGCTGCTGCAGCCACTGCCACGTCGCCTTGATATCGGCCACCCGCTCGCGGCGGGCGAGCACGCGGCGCTCGCGCTCCTTGACGCGGCATTGCGGCCCCAGCTCGCGCGAGCCGTAACTGTCCGGCAGCAGCACCGCGTGTCCGGTCTTCAGCAGTTGCTCCACCCAGTCCCGGTAGCGTGGCAGCACGGCTTCGGCATGCGCCCCCAATCCGCCACAGGCATGCAGCGCGATCACGGTAGGAAACGGGCCGGCGCCCTCCGGCTTGAACAGCTGCGCATGCAGCGTCAGGCTGGGCGCGGGAATGTCGACCTGGTTCGGCGCCGGCAACGACGAAGCCCGCGCTCCGGGCGCAGCCAGAAGCGTCAGGAGCAGCGTTGCTGACAATAAGCGCATCGGTTTCCGCCGGATCATGATGGCGCTGCGGGCAGAGCGGAGCATGCACGCAAGGCTACCATGCAGGCGAGCATAAAATCATCACAAGTCGGTGGGTTTCCGGAGCGGACAGGTCGACCTATTTATGATAGAGCGAATCCTGAAAATACACTTAAGTCCCGGCCTTGCGGCCGGCCGATCGGAGAGTTTGACGGTGCTCAATAAATTCGGTGCCTCCGGGCATGGCGAAGCGCAGGTACAGTATCTCGATGGCGATTTCCGCGTGATCTCGCCGGGGACCTATGTGCGCTGCGCCATCAGCGATGTGCGGATACCGCTCGATGAACTCAAGTACTGGAGCGTCGATCTGCAGGAGGCCTATGCGCTGCCGGGCACCGTGCTGCAGCGGCATTATCCCGGCGCGCTGAAGCAGGGCTAGGCGTCGTAGCCCGGATGGAGCGGAGCGCAATCCGGGCTACGGTTCTTTTCCGAACTGCTTTTCCCGCGCCTTGAACAAGCGATCGGCCGCGAATTTCCGCAGCAGCGCCGTATCGTCGAATTCCAGCGTCACCGGGAGCGGCACGATCTGCTCTGACCAGCCCCGCAGTCGCACGAAATCCTTTTCCGTCGTCACCAGCGTCAGCCCGTCGCGCTTGCCGTCCGCCAGCAGGCTCTCGATCTCGCCTTGCGTATAGGGATGATGATCGGCGAAGGCGCGCTGGCGTACCACATCGACGGCATTCGATTGCAGCGTAGTGAAAAACCGTCCGGGATCGCCGATGCCCGCGAACGCCAATACGCGCTTGCCGGCGAGCGACGCGAGCTGCGCCCGATCCGGCTTCAGATGCGCACGCAACACCGGCTTGCCCTTCGCCATCATCTCGCCCGCCAGCGCATCGGCGGCCGTGCCGTCGCCGACGATCACCAGTGCATCGGTGCGCGCGAGCTGCGGCTGCAGCGGGGCGCGGAGCGGGCCGGCTGGAAACACCTGCCCGTTGCCGAGGCCGCGATGGCTGTCGATCACGATCAGCGCAACGTCCTTGACGACGGCGGGACTCTGGAAGCCGTCGTCCATCACGATCACGGTGGCGC
>JAQSDT010000010.1 GCA_029946075.1 bacterium
GTGATCGTCATCAGCCATGACCGCGACCTGCTCGACACCTCCGTCGATCAGATCCTGCACCTCGATCGCGGCAAGCTGACGCTCTACAAGGGCACCTACTCCTCGTTCGAGGAGCAGCGCGCCACCCGCGAAATGCTCGACGCCAAGCATGCCAAGCGGCAGGCCGACGAGCGCAAGCGGCTGCAGGCCTTCGTCGACCGCTTCAAGGCGAAGGCGTCGAAAGCCCGCCAGGCGCAGTCCCGTGTAAAAATGCTGGAGCGGATGAAACCGGTCACCGCACTGGTGACCCAGGATGTGCGCGAGATCAATTTTCCGACGCCCGAGAAGATGCTGTCGCCGCCGATCATCGCGGTCGACGACGTCTCGGTCGGCTACGATCCGAAGAAGCCGGTACTCAACCGCGTGACGCTGCGCATCGACACCGACGATCGCATCGCCCTGCTCGGTTCCAACGGCAACGGCAAGTCGACGCTGGTCAAGCTGCTGGCCAATAAACTGACGCCGTTCTCCGGCCGGGTCACGCGCGCGGAAAAATTGTCGGTCGGCTATTTCGCGCAGCATCAGGTCGACGAACTCAACCTCGACGGCTCGCCCTACGATCACATCCGCAAGCTGATGCCCGATGCACCGGAAACCAAGGTGCGCGGCCGTACCGGCGCGATCGGTTTTTCGGGCAAGGCCGGCGACACGCTGGTCAAGAGCCTGTCGGGCGGCGAGAAAGCGCGGCTGCTCTTGGGGCTCGCGACGTTTTACGGTCCCAACATGATCATCCTCGACGAGCCGACCAACCATCTGGATATCGACAGCCGCGCGGCACTGGCGGAGGCGATCAACGATTTCCCCGGCGCCGTCATCATGGTCTCGCATGATCGCTATCTGATCGAGGCCTGCGCCGATCAATTATGGGTCGTCGCCAACCAGACCGTCACCGCCTATGACGGCGATCTCGACGAGTACCGGCGCATGGTGCTGTCGATCGGTGACCCCCGCGGCAGTTCCCGCGAGCGCGAACGCGCGAAGGAAACTTCAAGACCGGAGCGCAAAAGCGAGAAGAGGACGCCGCTGAAGCAGCGGATCGCCGAGGCCGAGGCCGAGATCGAACGCATCAACGGCATCATCGCCAAGATCGACACCGCGCTGGCCTTGCCCGATCTGTTCACGCGCGATCCGAAACAGGCGGCCCAGCTCAGCAAGGCGCGCGCCGGCGCGGCGAATGCGCTGCAAAAGGCGGAAGAGAACTGGCTGGAAGCCAGCTCGCAATACGACGCGGCGGCGAGCTGAGCCCGCCGTTCACTCGGCCTCAACCACGGCCACGCAGTCGATCTCGACGTCGAACGGGCCGGGCCACGACGGAACGTGCAGGAAAATACGCGCCGGCGACTGGGTCGGGAAGTAACGCTCGTAAACTTCGTTGAATTTCGCGAAATGCGTCGGGTCCGGCGTGCAATAGACGTTGCACTTGACCACTTGCGTCATCGACGAACCGGCGGCGTGCAGGCAGTGCTTCATTTGCTCCAGCACGAGCTCGAAGCCAAATCCGCCGGCCGGCGGATGTTCTGCCGTGCCTGCCTCGACTGGAGCGAGCGGCGCTATCACGTCGCCGGCTTCGTCGGCGCCGAGATTTGGCGGCGCTGCCTCGAACTCGGCTGGCTCACGCGGCAGCGCAATGGCCGCACGGTTCACGTGACGGCGTCAGGCCAACGCGGCCTGCGCGATACATTCGGTGTGAAACTGGATTTCGAGGCCCGACCGCAGGTTCGCGGCAGGTCATAGCCGGGGGATTCGATTTACGTCGCAGCCGGTTTCTTCTTCGGCTTCGGCTTGGCGGCCTTCGGCTGCGCCACCGGTTCCGGCCCGCGTTCGATCGAACTCAGGCGTCCCCCGGTAAAGGTATAAATGCCGGCACGCTGGCCGCGCGAATAGCTCACCACCGCCACGCGGTCGCCGCGGGCATTGTTGGACAGGCTGACATTGTCGGGTGCACCGATGCCGCGCACCACGTCGCATTCGGTATGGCCGAGCGCGACCGTGCCCGATGTCGAAGGAACCGGACCGCCGGTTGCGCTATCCGCGAGCGCGTTGGCATCTGCGGTGCCCGGCTGCGGCGCCATGCCCGGACAGCCGCCATCGGCACTGACGAGTTCATCCGGCGTGACCGCTTTCGCCGCCGTCAACGGCGGTGTTTCGATCGAGACATTGCGGACGAACACGCGACCCGTGCGCGAAAACCAGTCGGCATCCTTCGAAAGCAGGTCGGACGCGCTGGAGCAGCCCGCCAGCGCGGGGCCGAGCAACAACAACGCCAACATTGGTTTTCGAATGATCATTCCGTGTCGCACGCTGGAACCAGACTTCCGCCTCAAACCGTAAACAATTGTCCGAACATCACTTTGCGGCACGACCGTGGCTGCCCGCAAGGCACCGCGCAGAAACCGCAGATTATCATTAATTGCAAGAGATCGCTATTGCCGCCGTTGCCACCTGCCCCGTTCGTCGGCCTGCCAGTACGTCACCTCGAAACCTCGCGCCTTGCTGTCGGTCCAGACCGCGCGCGCCGCGGTCAGCGCATCGGCATCGTCGCCGTTGAAAACCAGCACCAGCCGGTCGTAACTCCCGGAGTCGGCCGGCAACGCCGCGTTGTCGATCAGGAACCTGACATGGGCCCGGTTCGGATTGCCCTCCTCGACCGACAGGATGATCGGCTGATCCTCGGCGTCAACGGCGCGCCAGGTGGCGTGCGGCAGAAACGAATCGTCGCTGTAGGTCCATAGATGGGCGTCGAGCGCTTCGGTGCGTTCCGGCGACGTCGACTGCACGACCACGCGCCAGCCCCGCTCCAGCGATTTTTCGAGCAGCGGCGGCAGCACGCTTTCCAGCGACATGTTCTGCAGATGATAGAACAGGACTTCGGTCATCGGCTGTGTACTTCACCCGAAAGCGCCATGCGCTATTTCTTCGCTTCGTAATGCTCCGCGACCAGCCGGTCCAGCAGGCGGACGCCGTAGCCCGACCCCCAGCTGTGATTGATTTCGGTCTTCGGCGCGCCCATCGCCGTGCCGGCGATGTCCAGATGCGCCCACGGCGTATTGTCGACGAAGCGCTGCAGGAACTGCGCGGCGGTGATCGAACCGCCATAGCGCGCACCGGCATTCTTCATGTCGGCGAATTGCGAATCCATCAGCTTGTCGTATTCCGGCCCCAGCGGCAGGCGCCAGACCTTCTCGCCGGTCTCGAGCCCGGCCTTGCTGAGCCGTTCCGACAATTCGTCATTGTTGGAGAACAGGCCGGCATGTTCGGTGCCGAGCGCGACCATGATCGCACCGGTCAGCGTCGCAAGATCGACCATGAATTTCGGCTTGAATTTTTTGGCGACGTACCAGAGCACGTCGGCCAGTACGAGCCGGCCTTCGGCGTCGGTGTTGATGATCTCGATCGTCTGGCCCGACATGGAGGTGACGATATCGCCGGGGCGCTGGGCATTGCCGTCAGGCATGTTCTCGACGAGGCCGATGGCCCCGACCACGTTGACTTTGGCCTTGCGCGCGGCGAGCGCGTGCATCAGCCCGACCACGCAGGCCGCGCCGCCCATGTCGCCCTTCATGTCCTCCATGCTGGCCGCCCCCTTGATGGAAATGCCGCCGGTATCGAAGCAGACGCCCTTGCCGATGAAGGACACGGGTTGCTCGCCCTTCCTGCCGCCGTTCCAGCGCATGATCACGGTGCGGCTGGGCCGGGTCGAACCCTGGCCGACGCCGAGCAGCGCACCCATGCCGAGCCTGGTCATCGCCTTGACGTCGAGCACCTCGACAGCGACGCCGAGCTTCTTGAGCTGGCTGGCGCGGCGAGCGAACTCGACGGGGTCCAATACGTTCGGCGGCTCGTTGACGAGTTCGCGCGCGATGATCACGCCATCGACCACATGCGAGGCCGGCGAGAACGCCTTTCGCGCGGCGGCAACATCCTCGACCGCAATCGAAACGTCCGACCGCAAGTTGCTGTTTTCGCCGTCTTTCTTCCTGGTCTTGTAGCGGTCGAACTTGTACGCGCGCAGCCGGATTCCGGATGCGACGGCAGCGGCCGAATCAGCCGACATCGGCCCATTGGCGAGTTCGGCGATGATGGTCACCGTCGTGCTGGCGGCATTGAGCCTGCCGGCGGTAACGCCGCCGAATTTGAGATAATCCTTCGCCTTGATATCGGCCGCCTTGCCCGCGCCGACCACGATCAGGCGCTCCGCCTTGATTCCCTCCGGCGCCGGAATATCGAGCGTCGATCCGCTCTTGCCCTTGAACTGGTTGGCCGCCGCCGCGCGCTTGACGGTATTGGCCGCCGCCCCCAACGCCTTTTGAGTCGCAGCGCCGAATTTCAGCGCTTCGTCGCAAAACACGACGAGTACGCCACGGGCCGTGGCGGAAAAAGGCACGAAGCCGACCTTGACGGCGTCGGACATGGGGAAATCCTCCGGAATTCAGGGCTGTCCTGCGGGGCCGGGCTCGGCCCCAAGGGTTTGGCAAAGGGGTGGCAAAAGGGGTGGAATGTCTCGCTGGTGACGGCCCAAATCGCTCCGGACCTGATCTGTCCGGCACTATGGCCTGCCAGCCTTGCTGCTGCCAAGCGCCGCCGTGGCAGGATGGCCACATCGAGCGATTTATTAACCATATCCCAAGCACGCCACGGCCCGGCCATTTTGTTGACGGATCAAAGGGATGGTAAGTGAGAGAGTAGACGGCTGAGGATTGGCGGCGCGACCGAAGGGGAACCCCTCGCGGGGATTGGTCGAAGCCGCGCTTTGGGCGCGCCAGGGTGGGATCGTGCGATAACGATGGGGTCGATCGACAGGTACATTTTCCGCACGACGCTTGCGTCGTTTGCGCTGGTCCTGGTCAGCCTCACCGGCGTGATCTGGATTACGCAGGCGTTGCGCGGCATCGACCTGATGACGAGCCAGGGCCAGACCATCCTCACCTTTCTCGGCATCACCAGCCTGGTGATTCCGGCGCTGGTGCTGATCATCGCGCCGATCGCGCTGATGATCGCGATCTCGCACACGCTGACCAAGCTCGCCACCGATTCCGAAATCATCGTGATGAATGCGGCCGGCTTCTCGCCGTTCCGCCTGTTCCGGCCGTTTTTCTTCGCCACCTGCGTGGTCGCGGCAATGGTCGCGTTCATCGGCGCCTATCTGGCGCCCGACGGCATGCGCCGGATCAAGCAGTGGGACGCCGAGATCACCGCCGACGTGCTGACCAACATCCTGCAGCCCGGCCGCTTCGCCCAGCTCGACCAGAACCTGACGATCCGGATCCGCGAACGCCTGCCCGGCGGCATACTTGCCGGCATTTTCGTCGACGATCGCCGCGATCCCAAGGAGCGCGTCACCATCATTGCCGATCACGGCACGGTGCTGCGGAACGAGAACGGCTCCTATCTCGTGCTGGAAGACGGTAATCTCGAACGCTTCGAAGCCGGCAAGCGCGATCCCGCGCTGGTGGCGTTCGGCCGCTACGCCTTCGACATGTCGAAATTCTCCAACCGGGGCCGCGACGTCGCGCTCGGAATTCGCGAGCGCTACATCTGGGAACTGGTCTCGCCCTCGGAGGACGATCCGATCTTCAAGCAGCTTGGCGGACAGTTCCGCGCCGAACTGCATGATCGCCTGCTGGCGCCGGTCTATCCCTTTGCCTTCGCGGTTCTGACGTTCGCGTTTCTGGGCACGCCGCGCACCACGCGGCAAAGCCGCAATTTCTCGATCGGCGGATCGATCTTTGCGGTGTTCGGGCTGCGCATGGCCGGATTCGCCTGCTCGGTCATGACGGTGAAGACACCTGCCGCGGCGCTGATTCAATATTCGATGCTGTTCGCCTCGATCGGCGTCGGGCTGTGGATGATCATCGGCGGCATCGTGGTGGAGCCGCCCGCCGCACTGATCGAAGCCATCAACAAATCCAACGCGCGTCTTGCGCGGCTGTTCGGACGACCGGTCGCAGCATGAGCATGATGACCAACACGCTCGGGCGATACTTTGCCGGCCGCTTCCTGGTCTCGGCGGTGGGCGTGTTTGCGAGCATTTTCGTCCTGCTCGTGCTGGTCGACTACATCGAAATGGTTCGCAAGACTTCGGGACTTGCCTCGGCGTCGGCGATCACGGTTGCGCAAACGTCGCTCTACCGCGTGCCGCAACTGCTCGAAAAGCTGATGCCGTTCTGCGTGCTGATCGGCGCCATGACCTGCTACCTGGCGCTGTCGCGCCGGCTGGAGCTGGTGGTGGCGCGTGCCGCCGGCGTCTCCGCCTGGCAATTCATCTCCCCGGCGCTCGCCAGTTCCATCATTCTCGGCACGCTGGCGACGGTCGCCTACAATCCGATGTCGGCCAATTTGCGCGAACTGTCCAAGCGGATGGAAGCCGAGTTGTTCGGCTCGGCGCCCGGCGGCGGTATCCAGGACGCGTCCGGGTTCTGGCTCAACCAGATCAACAGCGACGGCCAGTCGATCATCAACGCCGCCCGCAGCGAGCAGCAGGGTGCCCGGCTCACCGGCCTGACCGTGTTCCGGTTCGACACCGACCTGCAGTTCAAGGAACGAATCGAGGCCCGGGAAGCCTCCCTCGAAGAGGGTCGCTGGGCCTTCAAATCGGTACGTAGATACTCTCTGGACAAGCCGCCGACCGAACAGGAGAACTACTATATTACCACTACCCTGACCCCCGCACAGGTGCGTAACAGCTTCTCCACCCCGGAAACCGTGTCCTTTTGGCAACTACCTGGATACATCCGATCGTCCGAGAGTTCCGGTTTCGCGACCGCCGGTTACCGCCTGCAGTACCATAAGCTCATCGCGCAGCCGTTTTTGCTGGCTGCAATGGTGATGTTGGCGGCTTCCGTGAGCCTTCGCTTCTTCCGGATGGGCGGCGTGCAGAAGATGGTTTTGAGTGGCGTGGGTGCAGGCTTTCTGCTCTACGTTCTGTCGAAAGTTACTGAGGATTTGAGCAAGGCTGAGTTGATGCATCCCATCGCTGCGGCGTGGTTGCCCGTCTGCGTGGGTGGCCTCACCGGATTTTTGGCCTTGCTGTACCAGGAGGACGGGTAGTGGCCGTTGTCGCCGCCCGCCAGTTGAGGTCGCCTGCGTTCAGGTGGCGCACGTCGTTGCGCCGCCGCAGCAATCGCTTGGCCGCCGTCAGCACCTCCATCATCACCCTGCTCGCCGGCCTGGTTTTCGCCGGAACGATCGAGCTTGCCGCGACGGTGCCGGCCTCGGCGCAAAGCTTCACCTACAACCCGCGCCCGCCCAAAGCGCCGCCTCGCCCCGTCAACAATGACGGACGGATGATGGTCCAGGCCGTCGAGGTCGACTACGACTACAATAACCAGCGCGTGTCCGCGGTCGGCAACGTGCAGATGTTCTACAACGGCACCAGCGTCGAGGCCGACAAGGTCATCTTCGACCAGAAGACCAAGCGGCTGCACGCGGAAGGCAACATCCGCCTGACCGATGCGGAAGGCAAAATCACCTACGCCAACGTCATGGACCTGAGCGACGATTATCGCGACGGTTTCGTCGACTCGCTGCGCGTCGATACCGCCGATGCGACGCGGATGGCGGCGACGCGCGCCGATCGCACCGCGGGCAACTACACCGTGTTCGAAAACGGCGTCTATACGGCCTGCGCGCCGTGCAAGGACGATCCGAAGAAGCCGCCGCTGTGGCAGGTCAAGGGCGCGCGCATCATCCACAATCAGACCGACAAGATGTTGTATTTCGAGAACGCGCAGCTCGAATTCTTCGGCGTGCCGATGGCGTATCTGCCGTACTTCTCGACGCCCGATCCGACGGTCAAGCGCAAGACCGGCTTCCTGATGCCGGCCTACAGCTCGGTGACCGGTTATGGTTTCGGCCTCGAAACCCCGTTCTACTGGGCGATCGCGCCGGACTATGACGCGACCTTCAATCCGCGCATCACGACCCGGCAGGGCGTGCTGTTGCAGGGTGAATTCCGGCAGCGCCTGATCAACGGCTCGTATCAGATCCGCGCTTACGGCATCAATCAGCTCAACCCCGGCGCCTACAGCGGCCAGCCGGGCGACCGCGACTTCCGCGGCGGCATCGACACCAAGGGCCAGTTCGCGCTGAACGACAAGTGGACCTGGGGCTGGGACGGCGTCCTGCTGTCCGACTATTACTTCTTCTCGGACTACCGGCTTGCGCAATACAAGGATCCGCTGGGCTCGTTCCTGAGCCTGCCGACCGAGGCGATCTCGCAACTCTATTTGACCGGCGTCGGCAGCCGCAGCTACTTCGACGCGCGCACGATCTATTACCTGAGCTATTCCGGCAGCCAGAGTAAGGTCCCGGTCATCCATCCGGTCATCGACTACTCGAACGTGTTCAACAGCCCGATCTTCGGCGGCGAAGTCAGCTACAAGACCAACTTCACCAGCCTGACGCGCTCGACCGCGGCTTTCGACCCGATCACGACGCTCGCCAACACCAACGGCCTGTGCCTGACCGCATCGGCCGATCCGCTGGCACGCATCCCCTCGCAGTGCCTGCTGCGCGGCATGCCCGGCACCTATACCCGGGCGACCGCCGAAGTGCAGTGGCGGCGCTCGTTCACCGACCCGATGGGCCAGATCTGGACGCCGTTTGCGATCGTGCGCGCCGACGCCATCAACGCCTCGATCTCGAACCAGCCGGGCGTTTCGAACTTCCTGCCCGTCGGCGATACGCAGGCGCTGCGCATCATGCCGACCGTCGGCCTCGAATATCGCTACCCCTTCATCAACGTACAGCCCTGGGGCACCACGACGATCGAGCCGATCGCGCAGATCATCGTTCGTCCCAACGAGACCTACGCCGGCAAGCTGCCGAACGAGGACGCGCAGAGCCTGGTGTTCGACGCCAGCAACCTGTTCGCCGTCGACAAGTTCTCCGGCTACGACCGCGTCGAAGGCGGCGGCCGCGCCAATGTCGGCGTTCAGGCCACCACCCAGTTTGACCGCGGCGGCAGCATCAACGTCCTGTTCGGCCAGTCCTACCAGCTGTTCGGCATGAACTCGTTCGCGGTGGCCGACGTCACCAACACCGGCGTCGCGTCCGGCCTGCAGAACCCCCGCTCCGATTACGTCGCCCGCATCAACTATTCGCCGAACCGGACCTATACGTTCAGCGTCCGCTCACGCATCGACGAAGCCACCGGCAACGTCAACCGCTTCGAGGCCGAAGGCCGCGCGGCGTTCGACCGCTGGTCGGTCAGCATGCTGTACGGCAACTATGCCGCCCAGCCGCAGCTCGGATATCTGACCCGGCGCGAGGGCATTCTCGGTTCGGCGTCGGTCAAGGTCGCCGCGAACTGGGTGGTGTCGGGCTCGGCGCGCTGGGATCTTGAAGCCAACAAGATCAACCAATACATCGTCGGTGCCGGTTATGTGGAC
>JAQSDT010000011.1 GCA_029946075.1 bacterium
TTCGTCGCTTCGCTCCCTTGCGCAAACGCTTCGCGTTTGTCGCAGGCAATGACGAAGTATGAGGATAGGCCAACGATGTTTCCCGAAGACGAACCCGAGAAGAAAAAATCCAGACCCGTCTCCGCAGGCAAACCCGCCGCCGGTCAATGCCTGTGCGGCAAGGTCGCCTTTGAGATCGACGTGCCGGCGCGCTGGGCCTGGCACGATCATTCGCCGGCGAGCCGCCGCGCGCATGGCGCGGCCTACGCCACTTATGTCGGAAGCTGGCGCAAGCGGTTTCGCATTACCAAAGGCAAGACCAGCCTCGGGCGTTATGAAGACCAGGCGACGAAAGCCGTGCGCAGCTTCTGCACGCATTGCGGCACGCCGATTTGCTATGAGCGCGGCCGCTCGCCGCACATGGTCAACATTCCGCGCGCGCTGTTTTCGGGCCGCACCGGCCGCCAGCCGCTCTATCACATCGGCATCGAGGAATTGCAGGAATGGGCCTGGACCGGCGAACCGCTGGTGCCGCTGAAGGGTTTTCCGGGCGTGGTCTGGCAGCGCTCGAAAAAGAAGAAGCGCGTTTCCGGCGAAGACCCGCTCAGTCTCGGCCGCGCAAGGCAGCCATGAAGCCTGCCATGAACTCCCTCCATTGCGCCGCGCGCGCAAGTTTGATCATCTGTCGCCGTCCTGCAGGTCAGAGAACCGGCGGGCGGGAGGAACAATGAAGAACAAGATCACCGGCCGTTCGGCATTCCTGGCTTTGCTGAAAGACGAAGGCATCACGCACCTGTTCGGCAATCCCGGCACCACCGAACTGCCGATCATGCACGCGCTGAAGGATCACCCCGATCTCACCTATGTCATGGCGATGCAGGAGAGCCTGGTCGTCGCGATGGCCGACGGTTTCAGCCGCGCCTCCGGAAAACTCGTCGCCTGCAATGTTCACGTCGCGCCCGGTCTCGGCAACGCGATGGGCTCGCTCTATAACGCCAGCTTCACCGGCACGCCGATGATCCTGACCGCAGGCCAGCAGGAGCAAGGCCATGGCCTGACCGAACCGGTGCTGTACGGCCCGCTGGTGCAGATGGCCCAGCCGCTGGTGAAATGGGCGGTCGAGGTGACGCGGCTGGAAGATCTGCCGCGGATCGTGCGCCGCGCCGCCAAGATCGCGACCACGCCGCCGACAGGTCCCGTATTCATCTCGCTGCCGGGCGACATCCTCAACGCCGAAGCCGGCATCGAACTCGGCCGCTCCACCCGCGTCGATACCCGCGTCAAGCCATCGGAGGAATCGCTGCAGGCGCTGGCTGCGCGCATCCTCAAATCCGAACGGCCGGTGATCATCGTCGGCGACGAGATCGTGAAAAGCGATGCCTTGAAGGAGGCGGCTGAGCTGGCGGAAACGCTGGGTTGTCCGGCCTACCAGTCGTCGACGCCCTATGGCGCGCACTTCCTGTCCGAAAGCCCGTGCTTCGTCGGACCGCTCGCGCGCATCCAGAAGATCGCGCGCGACACGCTGGCGCCTTATGATCTGATCATCGCGCTCGGCGGCGATCCGTTGCGGATGTCGGTCTACAGCGAGATCGACCCGCTGCCGGATGGGCTGGCGATCGTGCAGGTCGGGCTCGTCGATCATGATCTGGCGCGAAATTACAGCGCCGACATCGCGCTCAAGGCCGACGTTCGGGAAACGCTTCGCGCGCTGGTGCCGGCGCTGAAATCATCCGGCGGCAGCGCGCTGCAGGCGCGCGCGAAGGCAGGGCTGGAGGCGCTTGCCTCGAAAAACTGGGCCGCCCGGCGCAAGACGCTGGTCGAGCAGATTTCCAAGCACGCCACCACCACGCCGATCGATCCGGATTGGCTGGCGCTGCAGGTGACCGAGGCCATGCCCGACAACGCGATTCTGGTCGACGAAGGCCTGACCTCGTCGCGCCAGATGATCGCGCTGCGTCCGCATCGCGATCGTCACTCCTATCACGCGCTGGCCTCGGGCGGCATCGGCTGGGGGTTGCCGGCGTCGGTCGGCGTCAGCCTCGCCAATCCGGACCGGCCGGTGGTGTGCTATTCCGGCGACGGCAGCTCGATGTATTCGATCCAGTCGTTGTGGACCGCGGCCAACCACAAGCTGCCGCTGACATTCGTCATCGTCAACAATGGCGGCTACCGCATCATCAAGCAGCGGCTGCTCGCCTTCCACGGCGACGACAATTATGTCGGCATGGATTTCATCGACCCGCCAGTGGATTTCACGGCCCTGGCGAAATCGCTCGGACTGGAAGCGACGAAAGTGACGGATCCGACGCAGCTGAAGTCGGTGCTGTCGTCCGCCATCAGCCGCCCGGGTGCGAAGCTGATCGAAGTGGTGGTGAGCAATTCGGTGAACTAGCCATCGTCATTGCGAGCGCAGCGAAGCAATCCATCGTTCAGCAAAGGAAGTATGGATTGCTTCGTCGCTACGCTCCTCGCAATGACGGACTATTCCGCCGCGGCAGCCCGGGCCTTCACGCGAAACCTTGCCGCCGGATGCTGTTCGTCCAGCCGCGCACGCCCTGCGCCGAACAGTTTCTCCCGCAGCGTACCTTGCGCATATTCGCTCTTGTAGCGCCCGCGCCGCGTCAGCTCCGGCACCAGCATGTCGGCGATATCCTCGAAATCGCCCGGCGAGGTCGCAAAGGCAACATTGAGGCCATCGACGTCGGTCTGCTCGAACCAGGCCTCGATATCGTCGGCGACCTTTTCCGGCGTGCCGACCACGACCGGCCCGGCGCCGCCGATGCCGACATGCTCGATGACCTCGCGGACGGTCCAGACCCGGTCCGGATCGGCGCGGGTGACGTTGTCGAGCGCGGTACGGCCGGCGTCGTTCTTGACGTGGCGGACCTCCTGGTCGAGGTCGTAGCCCGAGAAATCGATCCCCATCCATCCCGACATCAGCGCCAGCGCGCCCTCGGGATTGATGTGGCGGCGGTAGTCGGCGTATTTCGCCTTTGCCTCGGCGTCGGTACTGCCGAGGATGATCGTCATCATCGAGAACATCAGGATCTCGGCGGGATCGCGCCCGACCGCCCTGGCCTCGTTGCGGATCGCCGCCACGCGCGGCCCGATGATCTTGGCCGACGGGCCCGACATGAAAACGCATTCGGCATTCTGGGCCGCGAACTGCCGCCCGCGCGGCGAGGTGCCGGCCTGGTAAAGCACCGGCGTCCGCTGCGGCGACGGCTCGCTCAGATGGATGGCGTTGAGTCGGTAGTTGGCGCCTTCGTGCGCGATGCGATGCACCTTCGAGGGATCGGCGAAGATGCCGCGAGCGCGGTCGCGCAGCACGGCGTCGTCTTCCCAGCTCCCTTCCCAGAGCTTGTAGACCAGCTCCATATATTCATCCGCAATCTCGTAGCGGTCGTCATGCGCGGTCTGCTTGTCCTTGCCGGCGCCGCGCGCCGCGCTGTCGAGATAGCCGGTCACGACGTTCCAGCCGATCCGGCCCTCGGTGAGGTGATCGAGCGTCGTCATCCGCCGCGCAAACGGGTAGGGCGGCTCGAACGAGAGATTGCTGGTGACGCCGAAACCCAGATGCCTGGTCACCGCGGCCATCGCCGGGATCAGCAACAGCGGTTCGTTCGCCGGTGTCTGCGCGGCGTTGCGGACCGCGGCGTCGTGGCTGTTGCCGTAGACGTCGTAGACGCCGAGCACGTCGGCGAGAAACAGCCCGTCGAACCGGCCGCGCTCCAGCGTTTTGGCGAGATCGAGCCAGTAGGGCAGGCGGTTATAATCGAGCGTACGGTCGCGCGGATGGGTCCACAGCCCCGGCGATTGATGCGCCACGCAGTTCATGGCGAAGGCGTTGAGCCGGATTTGCTTCTTCATGACGTATGGACCCCGGACGTGAGCAAGGTTTCCCCTGCATGTGCCTGATCGCACGCCGGGCTGTGGCGCGAAATTGTTGCATCCCCACGTCCTTGGCAAGGCCCATTCGCCACTTCCAGCGGGCGCCGTATCCCGATAGGTTGCGGCCCCCGATATCAGCGAGCGACAAGGAAGAAGACATGGCGACGAGAGCCGACGCGATTGCAAGGGTACGCGAGCATCTGCACTCCGGCGGCTTCCTCGGCGAACTCGGTCGCAGGGTCGGCTATCGCACCGAAAGCCAGAATTCGACCAGTGGCGCCGCGCTGCGCGCCTATCTCGTCGAGGATCTTCAGCCGGCATTCGCCGCGCTCGATTTCACCACCCGCCTGATCGAATCCCCGACCGGCAAGGGGCCGTATCTGATCGCTGATTACCGAGAGGACGCCTCGTTGCCGACGGTGCTGACCTATGGCCACGGCGATGTCGTCGATGGCATGGAAGGCGAGTGGCGCGACAATCTCGATCCCTGGACGATCACGACCAAGGGCGAGCGCGTCTATGGCCGCGGCACCGCCGACAACAAGGGCCAGCACAGCATCAATATGGCGGCGCTCCGTGCGGTGCGCGAGACCCGCGGCGGCAAGCTCGGTTTCAATGCCAAGTTCATCATCGAGACCGGCGAGGAAATCGGCTCGCCGGATTTGCGGCAGGTCTGCGAGGCCCATCGCGAGGAACTGAAGGCCGATCTGTTTCTGGCTTCCGACGGGCCGCGGCTGTCGGCGCAGCGGCCGACCATCTTCCTCGGCTGCCGCGGCGGCAACCGCATTCACCTCGACGTCAATCTGCGTGAGGGCGGGCATCATTCCGGCAATTGGGGCGGCGTGCTCGCCAACCCCGCCACGATCCTGTGCAACGCCATCGCCGCCCTCGTCGACGGCAAGGGGCGGATGAAGCTCGAGGCGCTGAAGCCGCCGCGGATTTCCAATGCCGTCCGCGCGGCGCTCGCCGACGTCAAGATCGAGCCGACTGCCGACGAGCCGGCACTGGCCGAAGACTGGGGCGAGGAAGGACTGACGCCGGCCGAGCGGCTGTTCGCCTGGAACACGCTGGAAGTGCTGGCGATGTCGTCGGGCAGCATCGACAAGCCGGCCAATGCCATTCCCGGCCGCGCCAATGCGGTACTGCAGCTGCGCTTCGTCGTCGGCACCAGATATGAAGAGGTGATCGACGCCGTGCGAACCTATCTGCACGCCAACGGTTTTCCGATGGTGGAAGTCAGCGGCGCGCAGCGCTTCGGCGCCTCGCGCACCGATGTGGACAGCCCCTGGGTGAACTGGACCGCGGACTCGATCCTGAAGACCACGGGCAAGGCGCCCGCGATCCTGCCGAATTTCGGCGGCTCGCTGCCGAACGACGTATTCGCGGAAGGACTGGGGCTACCCACGATCTGGGTGCCGCATTCCTATCCCGGCTGTTCGCAGCATGCGCCGGACGAGCACATCCTGCTGCCGGTGACGGAAGAAGCGCTTGCGATCATGGCCGGCATCTTCTGGGATCTCGGCGAGATGAAGAAGGCGTTTTAGCTCTGAAGGCAACGCTGTCCTAACCTCGCCCCGCTTGCGGGGAGAGGTCGGATTGCGAAGCAATCCGGGTGAGGGGGTACAGGTCTATCGAAAGAGCGCATCTTGCGGAGAGATGCCCCTCACCCCAACCCTCTCCCCGCAAGAGCGGGGCGAGGGAGAACAGCTAAGCCCCTTCATCCAGAGCGACCATCTCGCGCTTCTTGCGCAGCGATGGCAGCAACGGACCGATCAGCAGCACGACGGCGAGCCCAAGGCACGCCGCCGAGATCGGCCGCGTCACGAATGTCATCAAATCGCCCTGCGACAGGATCAGCGACTTGCGCAGATTGTTCTCCAGCATCGGTCCGAGCACGAAGGCCAGCACCAGCGGCGCCGGCTCGTAGCCGAGCTTGCGCATGAAGTAGCCGATGATGCCGAACGCGATCATCACATGGACGTCGAACACGTTATTGCCACTGCAATAGACGCCGATGATGGTGAACAGGATGATCAGCGGGAACAGGATGTTGTAGGGCAGCTTCAGGAGCTGCACCCACATGCCGATCATCGGCAAATTCAGCACCAGCAGCATCAGATTGCCGATATACATGCTGGCGACGATGCCCCAGAACAGGCCGGGGTTTTGCGTGATCATCAGCGGTCCGGGCTGCAGCCCGTGGATGACGAAGGCGCCGAGCAGCAGCGCCATCACCACGTTCGGCGGAATGCCGAGCGTCATCAGCGGAATGAAGGCGCCGCCGGCCGCCGCATTGTTGGCGGCTTCAGGCCCCGCCACCCCTTCGATGGCGCCGTTGCCGAAACGCTCCGGCGTCTTCGACAGCCGCTTTTCCAGCGCATAGGACGCGAACGACGCGACAACCGCGCCGCCGCCCGGCAGGATGCCGAGGAAGAAGCCCATGATCGTCCCGCGCGATATCGGGCCGGCACTGGCGTTCCAGTCCTCCCTGCTCGGCAGCAGGTTCTTGATCCTGGCGTTGATGATGTCGCGCTTGATGACCTGCTCGATATTGAGCAGCACTTCGGCGACGCCGAACAGGCCCATCACCACGGGCACGAGGCCGATGCCGTCGATCAGTTCCATGCGGCCGAACGTCAGCCGCGGCTGCGCGGTAATGCTGTCGAGCCCGATCAGGCCGAGCACGACGCCGATGCAGGCCATCAGCAGCGCTTTTGCCATGGAACCCTGCGTCAGGAAGGTGAGGACCACGAGGCCGAGCACCATCAGGCTGAAATATTCGGCCGGGCCGAACGCAATCGCGACGCTCGCAAGCTTCGGCGCCACCAGCATCAAGGCGACCAGCGAGAAAGTGCCGGCGATGAACGAGCCGAATGCGGAGATGCCGAGCGCCGGGCCGGCGCGGCCCTGTTTCGCCATCTGGTGGCCGTCGATGCAGGTGACGACGGAGGCGGCCTCGCCGGGGATGTTGACCAGGATCGAGGTGGTCGAGCCGCCATACATCGAGCCGTAATAGATGCCCGCCATCATGATGATGCCGGATTCCGGCGTGCCGGAGAGGGTGATCGGCAGCAGCAGCGACATCGCCGAGATCGGGCCGATGCCGGGCAGTACGCCGACCAGCGTGCCGATGAAGACGCCGATGAAACAATACAGCAGGTTGATCGGCAGCAGCGCGACGCCGAACCCGTGGGCAACATTGACGAGCGTTTCCATGATGCGTCAGCCGATCTGGAAAATGCCGGAGGGCAACTGGATCAGCAGCATGCGCTTCAACACCCACCACATGCCGAGCGGTGCCAGCACGCCGATCGGTATCGCAAGCTGCCAGCGCACCGGGTCGATCAGGCGCAGCAGCAGCAACATCAGGGGGATCGCGGAGAGCAGAAAGCCGAACATGTCGAGCGCAAAGGCGAACGCGGTCAGGCAGACGATGACGAGCAGCGGCTTGGTCCAGCGCGTGTCCTTCCAGCGTGAACCGAAGGTCGGCCCGCCCTCGGTCAGCGACGCCACGATGATCGAGGCCGCGAACAGGCACATCAGGATGCCGGTGTAGAACAGCACGTAGCCGGAGCCGGGATCGTTGATAGTGCCGAGCTTCAGCTTCAGCCCGGACCGGATCACGAACAGCCCGAGGCCGAGCCCGATAATGCCGCCCCATAGTTCGGAATTGTTGAGGCGGAGTTTGACGTTGGATTGATCGTTCATGTGATGCTTCCGGAAGTCGTTTTCGGAAGGCTAGACCTTCCGTTCCGTCATTGCGAGCGGAGCGAAGCAATCCATTTTCACGGCGCGCGGAAAGATGGATTGCTTCGTCGCTATCGCTCCTCGCAATGACGATCTTGCTTTTCAGGATGTCCGCGTCGAGGCGCGGCTCACCCTACTTCTTCGTCAGCCCGAGCGAGTCGATGACCTTGCGCTCGGACTCCGTAACCTCGACGACGAACTTCTTGTAGTTCTCGGTGTTCTTGTAGTTCGGCACCATGTCGAACTTGGCGAGCGTGGCGACCACGGCCGGATCGTCCAGTGCCTTCTTGAAGGCGTCGTGCAGCTTGGCGACGATCTTCGGGTCCATGCCCTTGGGACCTGCGATGCCGAACGGCGAGTCGTAGACCATGGGATAGCCGAGTTCCTTCAGCGTCGGCACGTCGGGGAAGTTCGGCGAGCGCGCCGAGGTCCACACCATCAAGAGCTTCAGCTTGCCGGCGTCGACCAGCGGCCGCCATCCGGTGGAGTCGGCCTGCAGCATGGTGTGCTGGCCGAGCACCGCGGCATTGGTTTCTGCGCCGCCCTTGAACGGTACCTGCGTCAGCTTGATGCCGGCGAGGCCCGCGATCTGCTCCATGCCGATATGCAGCGAGGTGCCGGTGCCCGGCGTCGCATAGGTCACCTTGCCGGGATTGGCCTTGGCGAAGTCGACGACGTCCTTCCAGCTCTTGAACTGCGACTCGGCGCTGGTGGTGATGCCGAAGGTGTAGCCGGTGAGGTGAACGATGTAGCTGAAGTCCTTGGCCGGATCCCAGGAGACTTCCTGCATCAAGGGCAGGCGGAACACGGTGACCGGGATCTGCGCGATGGTGTAGCCGTCGGGCTTGGCCGCCGCCGCCATCGTCGCCGGGCCGACGGTGCCGCCGCCGCCCGCCTTGTTGTCGATCGCGATCGGCTGACCGAGAATCTTCGACGCGCTTTCGGCAATGGCGCGCATCGAAATGTCGGTGGAACCGCCGGCCGGCCAGGGCACGATCAGCGTGATCGGCTTGGTCGGGTATTCCTGCGCGCCCGCAGCGACCGAAATCAGCATGCCGACCGCGGCAATGGCGATGGTGAAACGGTTCCGTCCAGTCATCGAGAAATCTCCCTTGCGATCCCGTTAGCCGGGTCGGCGTCTTGATTGTCCTTGCGCGATCTTCTCCGAAGACGCGCCACAAGGAAAGCATTGAGCACATCGATAAATGCAATGGCAGCAATAATTTGCCGGGGAATTGGTCGTGCGACAATTGGCCTGCCGATCATCCCGAGAGGCGGAATTTCACCGGCTGAAGACCCGGGTACCTTGCGGACCGGGGCGGGTTCAGGCCATCATGCAGGCAATCGGAAGGGCCGGTTCCCCGTTCCTTTGCCAATGTCGGCATTGCGACCAGCCGCCTGGGGTGCATGAGTTCAGTTTCTGGCGTCACCGACGCGGCGATCGCAAGGATGTTTGCCGTCATTCCCGCGCTGCTTGAGCAGACGCCGGCGCTGATCCTGCGCGGCCGGTTCCTCGACTGCGAGTGCCTGCTCGGCCCGATCGACCATCCGTTTCACGTCACCATCCGCGCCGGCCGCATCGTCGATCTGACCCCGGCGCCGGTGCTGATGCGCTCATGGCGGTTTTCCTGCCGCGCCACGCCGCTGGCCTGGGCGGAACACTGGCGTGAGGCGCCGCGCCCCGGCTTCCACGATTTGCTGGCGCTGACCAAGCGCGGCGAGGCCGTGCTCGAAGGCGATCTGCATCCGTTCATGACGCATCTGCAGTACTTCAA
>JAQSDT010000012.1 GCA_029946075.1 bacterium
CTTGATATCGATCCGCGATTTTCAGATTTGTCATCGTCCCGGCCAGACCCCTGATTTCGCGAACTTGGGCGGCGGTTAGTTTTGACGCAGCACAGCGTTCGCCCCGGTTAGATGTGCCGTGCTTCACCCTGTCCATATGGTTGTCCGAACGTGTTTTCCATGTGAGGTGCATCGGTGCGACACATCCTTCATGGCCTTTGCCGCATTCGTGCGCGGACTGATGATCTTCCGTAGGAGCCGGCCCGTTAATCGCTTCGCAGACGATGTTGCTGACGACGTTGCTGCCCGCAGTGTTTCGGATGAGTGCGTATCCGTGTTCGCCCCGAGCGAAGGGCCATATGAGGCACTGATCCGCCGAATGTTGAAGCACGATGTCTTTCAGGAAGCGTTGCGCCGCGCCCATCGCAGTTGCCCCGGCCAGCGGGTCGCCGTGTCTCCACCAGCGCAGATAGTGTGCTTGACACCATCCGTGACCGTAAGTTTTCTTGCCGCAATCGGGAATCGAGCATAAACGAATGGTAGCCATATCGACCTCTCATCAGGTTGGCGTGGTCAGGGCCGAGGCGGTGTTGCAAGCACCAAATCGGCCCGATTTTTGTAGCACATCAGAAGCGGAAAGTCGCGAATTACTTATATATTTCAATTATTTCCGCATTGATTAGGTCTAATCCTCGATCGCCGGGATACCGCGCCCGCTGCCCTGCTGGTGACCACATCGAACCCGTCACGGCGAAGTTCAGCCCTTCCCAGATCGACACGATCTTGATCGTGAATGCCCGGATCGATGACCCGACGAATGAAAACCGGGGTGCGGAGAGTTTCCCCGCCATCAGCTGTTTCATCGGGATCAGCACGTCGCCCGTTTCGGCGTCGATCACCGCGAAATACAGATCGCAGGGCACACCCTCGATCGAATGCCGGTCATCCCAGATCGATTTCAGGAATGTCTTGTTCGCCCCGGAAAACACGGCATCGATCGCCACGGCGCGGCCAAAGCGCGGCTCTTCCATGCCGGTCAGGCCGACAAGCTGCCCACCGAACGGATCGGACACGCCCTCCCATGTCTCCCCGCCCATTTCGAGCGGCCCCATGCCGGTATGCAGCCGACGTTCCCCGGACGGAAACGACACATGCGCCAGCATCACCCGTTGGACGTGCAGCCCGGAAAGCGCCGTTTGATCGGCAGCGGAGAAGAGCGCCATGGTCTATTCCGTGAAGGCGGTTCGGACGTAGGGGTCGATGACCTCGGAACAGTCGATCGACACGCCGTCCTGGTTCGAGGGGTTTCGCCGCCATGTCGCGACGTCCTTGCCCTTCGGCCGAAGAACGATCGTCGGGCTCAGAGTGCAGAAACTGTCTGTGGTGAGCGCCTTCCGCAGGCGCGGCCAGATGCGATACTCCCCGTCTCCGATGACTTGCGTCACGGTGTAGAGACCGAAGTGGAACGGGAAGAACCCGATATGATCGCCGATGGTGAGCGAATGGCCCCAGAAGGTGTTCGGGAGATACACGATGCCGCTGTCGTAGGCGGACGCCGCCCCGACTGAGATCGTCGGATATGCGGGCTGCCAGTTGAGCCCATTCGACCACGGCTGCCCGTTGGACCACGGCTGTGAAACGAACGCCCCGACAATCCCGGCCTCTGCCGGAAGCATACGGTCTGGGTCGAGGTATTTCAGCCTGAACGCATTCCCGTTTGGGAGGGCAGTGACGATGCCGCGGTTGTGTCGAGCCTGGCGATTTTTGGCGATGGCGAAGTTCAACCGAAGCGAGACGACATCGCCAACCGTGTCGAAGGTCTGTTCGAACCCGCTCATTGCGGTGCTCGATCCGGAGCTTCGCGCGTTCGGGCCGGACAGCCATTCGATATCCGCGAGGCGCGGAGTGGAAAGCGTGACGAGGCGCGGCATATCAGAGCCCCGATGCAGGACGGAGGCGGCGATACTGACGCTCGTCTGATCGGCGATCGGTCATGGCCGGAACAGCCTTTGCGACGCGACCGGCGGCCGCTCCCGCTTCGGCGCGCGCGAGTGGCAGGGATGTGCGCTCAACTGCGGTGTCGAACCCGCCGTCGGCGTCGAAGCGCGACACGAGTTCGATCTTCATCGGTTGATCGTTGGCCGGCGCCTGCATCCGCGACATGGCCGGCGCGACATAGCCGCCACCAGCATAGCCCTTTGCGGCCCCGTGCAATGCGTCGAGATTGCCCTTGCCGATCCGCGCGGTCGCCTTGGCGGAGAAAACGTATTCCTTGCCATGCACGACGCCAGCCGCCGAATTGGCCGCGCCGTTGCCGGTATAGCCGCCCTTGGCAAAGCCCAGAACGCCTTGCAGGATCGACTGGAGGAACCCGCCGCCGAAGATGCCTTTGCCGCCGCCCGCGACGTTGAGCGAATTGAGCAGCTTGAGGACAATCGGGATGATGGCAGTCAGCGCGTCTTTCCACGTCATGGTGCCGTCGAGCAGCCCTTTGAGGACGCCACCGAAAGCCTGGCCAGCCGTGTTGAACGCCTCCTGAGTGGCGGACGCGCGCTTCGTCGCCGCCTCCACGGAGGCCATCTCGGCCGCTTTCGACTTGAGCAGCGCGATCTGCTGCGGATCGAGCGCTAGACCAGCCTGCGTGGCGCGGTTCAGCAGCTCTTGCTCATAGCGGAGGCGGGCCGCGGCCTCTGCAGTCTGGCCAAAGCCTTGCTGCTCGGCGCGAAGCGCGGCGATCTTGGCGTCGGCATCCTTCACGATGTCGTCGAACTTCTCGCCCGCCGACTTCCCGCCGCCGCCCTTCTTGGCCTTTTCGTCCACGCTAGTCAGGTTCGCGGCGAGTTCCTTCAGCTTGGCAGACGCGGCAGATGCACCGTTGGCAATGCCCGTCCCGAATTCGCCGAGATAGTCGCGGCTAAGCGCGTCCCCCCGAGCCTTGTTCAGGTCACCCGCCGCGCCACCAAGGGCGTCGGCATAGGGGTTTGCGATCTGACCGAGATCGAACGACCCGATCTTGCCGATGTTGAAACCGCCGGGCAGCATGGACAGGGCGCCGTTCACCTTGTCGATGAAGGCGTCGAGCATGCCAGAGGCCGCATTGAGCATGGCCTGGATACCAGACAGAGCGGCATTTGCGGCACCAACGGCCGCCGCGCCTACGATGTTCGGGAACTGGTTCCAGACGAACTTCAGGTCTTCGAACGCCGCGACGAACGCGCCGATGACGAAGTTCGCGCCCGTCTTGGCCGCGCCGACGATATCGACGCCGAATATCCTGGTGAGTTCGTCGCGGAATATGTTTGCGGCGGCAACGGCGGCAACGATGCCGGCGACAAGCGCAAGCGCGGGATTGGCCGCTGCCATGGCCGCAGCCGCAATGCCCGCAGCGACCGCCAGACGGCCAAGGAGCGCGATCAGGGATACGACGCCGCCGATGATGGCTGGGGCGTAGAGAAGCGCCAGTGCGGCGGCTAGACCGACAGCATAGGGTGCGATCGTCTGCATGACCGACGCAAGCGCATTGAGCGCGGCAGCGGCAAGCGCGGGCCAATCGACAGCCTGAAGGCCGGCCGCGACGAGAGCGATGATACCGATGGTCAGCAGGGAAGCGGGCGAAATAACCGACATCAGAGCCGCGCCTAGACCTCGGATTGGATTGTCCATCGCCGAGATGACGGCGGCAAGCTGTGTGCCTTGCTGGAGGGCAATTTGCATCGGCCCCATGCCCATCTGAGCCGAGACGGCAACGTCCTGTAGCTGAGCGGCGATATTGGCGGTGTTGCCTTTCGCGCCCATCATCGCGCGCGCGTTCTGGTTTGCCGCTGCCGCATGTGTGCGCAGAGCCGCTGCCGCCTTGGTCGCTGCGGCGGCCTCATTGTTCAAAGCCGCGGCGGCGCTGTTGGAACTGCCTGAGATTGCAGATGTGGCCGCGCTGGTCGCCCGCGCCGCGCCAGACATACCGGATGCGGCGGCCTGCGCCTTCTTCGCCGAAGAGGTCAGCCGATCAAGCGCCGCAGTGCCTTTATCGAGACCGCTGGAATCCGCAGCTAGACCGAGGGTGGCGAAGTCCATGTCACGTTCCCTCGGTCGGTTTGTTGCGTTCGGCCGCTTCGGCCTGTTCCTTCGCCACTTCCGCGACGAAGACGGCATCCATCGCGCGGATCGTGGTGATCTCGTCGCGATAGAGGATGTTCCCGGTCAGGACTGACCAGTTGGCTATGTCGGTGAGGGAGAGTGGGTTCGGACCCGACATGCCGGACTGGCGGGACCGGTTCATGTCCCAGAACCATTCCAGCAGATGCCGGCAATGCTCTGGCGCCTTGACCTTCGGGTTCTTGTCACCGACGCCGAAACGCTGGTTGCGTTGGCGGCGGGTTTCACCCTTGCTGTCGGGGAGATCGTATCGGACCGCGATCCTTACCGCTTTGCAGCAGGTGTCTGCGGTCCGCTCGTGAAATTTGCCAGCGCGTTGGCCGCCTCGCTCACCTGGACATAGATCCAGTCTTCACGATCAAGCACTTCGACGGCCTTGCGGAACGAATGCTCCGGCTTCTCGCCCTGATAGGTGTGCTCGCCCCAATCCCATCCGGCGATCCATGACGCGGCCTTTTCCAGTTCTTGGCGAAGGCGCATCTCGCCCTTGACGAGCTTGCCGCGCTGCTGGCGTTCGGTCACGTCGTCGAGGTGCTTGCGGATGACCTTCTTGGCCGCGTCGCTGGACGCAGATCGGATCTGGAACACGATGCCGGTCTTTTCCTCGGTGTCGGGAAAGACCAGTTCGAGCGCGAAGGTCTTTTCGTAGTCGTAGCGGCTGGCGATATCCACGGGCCGCTCCTTACGGGTTCACGACGATTTCGAGCTGCTCGAGCCCGAGCGTGTAGGTCTCCAGGTCGAAGTCTTCGTTGCGGCCGTTCGGGCGAAGTGGACCCGTCACCTTCCCGCGATTATACATGATGGTCCCGTCCCGCTTGACCATCTTGAACGCAAAGGCGTCGTAGTTCGTCGGGGCGCCCTGAGCTCGCAGGAGGATCTGGCCGGGATCGGTCGGGACACGAGCGACCTCAATTGCCGGGTCGCCGGCATTGGTGATACCCTTGTCCTTCTGCGAGACCGTCGTATCGAGCGTGTCATAGGTCAGCATGTTGGTGTTCGGACCGGTTTCACCGATCGAACCGACCTGGTTGACCTGCACCCACGTCAGAGCCGTGAACGCGGCCTGGTCCAGGTCCGTGTTCTGGGCCGTGGCGCAAGCCCACAGCGTCGTGCCTTTATTCGACTTCGCCATTTCAGGTGTCCTTTCAGACCGTTAGGAGAGGATGGGCTTAGGCAAAGCACTCGTATCGAACCGTCACCGGGACATGCCAGTGAGCGGTTTCGGCGAGTGCTGTTGCGAGATCGGGTGCGACGCTGATCTGCACCGTGACCGGACCGCTGGTGAGTTCCAGATCGGCCGGGAAGTGCGCCGCGACAGCGCCAGCTAGTTCTGTTGCGGTGGTCGCGCCCTTGTCGAGTGGCGTGAACACCGAAAGCATCAGGAACCCAACGCGCTGGTGTGGGTCGGCCCCGCTCAGGAACAGCCGGTTATTCCGGTTCGGATGGTGCGAGACGCGAAGGAAGCGATACCCTTCATATGACTTGTTCGGCCATGCCACGGGCAGGACAGGAGAAGCGAGAAACGACGCGACCCGGGCGAACAGAGCCGCCTCGATATGACCCTCGATCGTGGTTGGCATATCAGAGGCCCAGCCGCTTTCTTACATCCCGCGCGGTCTCGGCGACGATCTGCTCCCAACGCTGGGCAACAAGCATCACCCATGGGCGGGGAGCCCGACCGTTCGAGCCGTAATGGACATGTGCCGCGTAATTGGCCGTGTAGCCGAGATAGATCGTGTCCCCGATATCCGCCCCGGTGATGACCAGCATCACGTCGCCAAGGTCAGCAGGCACCGCCACGCCGGGATTGCCGCGGGTCAGCCGCGGCATTGCCTCTTTGGATGCCACCAGCGACGACCGCAGGAACCCGGTGCGCTTGTAGCCGGTCTCCGCCGAGGCATAGACCTGATCGCCAAGCTCGCCGTCGAGTTCGAGGGCGATGCGTTGCGCCGCTTCCTGGAACACGACCCGGAGCGCGCCGTCGACCTTCTTGGCCCAAACTCCGACCTGTGCCGCGAATGACTTAGCCACGCCCGCGTCGCCTCAAAAGCTGCTCCGCATAGTCCACCGTCACGGTGAACCTGCAGCGGCACGCCAGCGTCTCCGCAGTCGGTGCTTTCGGGTCGTGCGGATACTCCAGTTGCGCCCCGGACGGACTGACGAACTTCGCCTCGAATGGCACCTTCTGGCCGTGCATCGCGCGGTGCGTATGCCTGACCCGGCCGTCGTCCATGGACAGCCACGTCTTGGTGATGACCGCCACGTCAACGTCGCCCTTGGCGATGGCCTGACGCCATGCCTGGATTTTGCTCTCGTTGAGAGCAGAGAACGTCTCATTGAGCGCGATCGTGTCGCCGCGCAGTTTCAGGTAGCCGTCGGCGAGTCGTCCGGTGATTTTCGCAACGTCGTTCTGCGAAAGGGCTCGGCCCTCCTCGATTGACTTGATGACCGAGCGGTCAAACCGCTTGTCGCGCTTGCCCAAGGTCAGATAGTGCCGCATCCGCGCAGGATCGCCCGACAGCAGGTCTTGGCGCGCCGTGGCCACATATCTGGCCTGCGCGGCCGTCAGCCCCAGAATGCCGCCTGTGCGGACGCCTGTGCCACCCACCCGCCCGATGATGTCGAGTGCCGTCCGTGTCGGGTTGTCGCCCCTTGCAAGCCCGTCGATCATCTTCTCGCGAACGGCCTGCAACTGGTCTTGGATGATGCGCGTGATCAGCGATCCGGAATGCTCGCGGAGCCACTGCTCTGCGAAGATGTTGCGCACGTCGAAGCGGATCACGACCTGATACCCATCAGGCCCGCGAAGCGATGGCATTTGCTGCACTTCGCCGACACCGCCCGCATTGAAAGTCTGGCGGATGGCTTCGTCCAGTTCCCGAAACGCCGCATCCTCCAGGTTCATCGCCTGGATCGCGCCGGCAATGTCCCCTCGCTCCAGCCGTTCCACGATGCGCCGCAGGACGATCGTGGAGCGGATGTCCTCGATCGCCGACAGAAACGCTTTCCTGACGACCGGCTCCCACTGCGAAACAAGAAGCTCGAACTGCTCCTTGGGAGAGAGCCGGTGTAGCATTAGAGCGTTACGCCCGTGACGATGATGCCAACGCCGAGCATCGATGCGCTCTTGGCGAGGCCCATCAGCACGACGGTATCGCCGGTCAGCACGTCGGCCACTGGGCAGATGCCGCCCGGAGTCGGGCTAAGATAATAGGCGAGCCCGGGCGTCAGGGTCGCGCCGATCGTCAGGTCGCCGGCCTTCAAGATGGACAGCGGCTGGTTGGGCGAGGCGGAATGCAGCGCAATGCCTGTCGGGATGCGCGCCTCGGCCGTCGCGGAGTCGCAGTCGGCAAGGGCATAGAGCCCGGTGGCCGCAACGCGATACACGGCCTGCCCCGCCGTGACGGCAACGCCCGTCCTGCCATTTTCGATAGTTCCGCCGTTCGCCACGACGTTCGCGGCAGTGATTGTCAGGTCAACCATATGAGGTTCTCCAATTGGCGGCTAAGCCGCGCACCAAGCTTTCCATGCCGCCACAGTGCCGGCGGCTGGAATAGGGGTCAGGTTCGTGATCACGCGCTCGGCGCCATCGATCACCAGTAGATCCGTGACGAGCGGCACGACTTCCGGAACCGCGAACGTCACCATGTCGCCGGTCTCCACGATGAGCGTGCCGTTCTCGTAGCGCTGGTGCAGCCGTTTGACCGCGGCGCTGAGCGGATAGGTGACTGGCGTTTCCGCACCCGGTATCCATGGCGTCAATGGGTCAGGCGCGGCTGTGGTGATGCGTTTGAGGGTGACGGTGCCTTGCCCCAGCCCGCCGTCGGCGTCAGGCAGCAGGACCTCTGCGACCATGTCGGCCATTTCGTCATAGAAGCCCATGGCTAGACCACCAGGACCGTGGGGAACGACCGCCCGTCGCACAGGAAGGCGGCAAGCAAGCCCTCAATCTCCCCGTCGATCCGGGCGAAGTTGCCCGCCCTGAATTCGATCGTCTCCGGCCCGAAGAACTCTCTCTCGATGCCCTCGACCTTTTGGCGCTTGATGCGCCGGGACGGATCTACTGTCGTCGAGGTCCAGCCGGGAATGGAGGCCTCAAGCCATGCGGCCCGATAGGACGCGTTCACGATTGCGTTCGGTATGACGGTATCGCCAAGCGCTTGGCCAAACACCTCCATGCCGGTGCGCGGCCATGCCCGGTCTTGGTCAATGCCGCCGGTCGGATAGCCGCAGAAGCGCCAGCCATAGACGGCGTCGACATAGCCGCTACCGCGCTCGCGGAGGACGGCAAGCGTCGGCGCACCGCCGGGTAGGGTGAACCCGTTGGTCGCGAGCCAGTCGGTCAGGCCCTGGTCGGTGCCATAGCCGGCCACTGGTGCTTACTCCGCCAACTTCTTGTCAATTTCGGCCTGGATGCGCTCGTCACCCCATCGCTTGTCGATCTTGATGCCGAGTTCCGATGCCTGGCTCGCCAGATCGTCCGCCTTTGTCTTCTCGGCAGCCTTCTCTCCGGCCGCGCCAACCGCGAAGCTCTCCGGGTTGCCCTTCACGCCCGCCAATTCCTCGCTGGTGAGCGGGTGCTCGACAGTCTCGCCGGGCGCCACCGACACGATGATGCCCTTGTGCCAGAAGCCGCGCTGGCTGGTCGCGATGTTCGTGATCTTCGTCATGCTCATCTCCTGTCAGGGGGAGAAGGGGCGACCGAGGCCGCCCCTATCCATCATCACGGCGCGTCGTAGATGCCGTCCATGTAGAGCATGGCCTTCGGCAGACGGACTTCCGTTCCGCCCGTGCGCATCACACCCGCAACTTCCCAGGTCATCGAAGACTTCTGGAAAGGCGTCAGGAAGCGGTGCGGCATGGGAAGGTGGAAGCGCAGAACGTCCGGCGAGCGGGCGTAGAGGATCGCGCGACCGTCGCCGCCCGGGTCGGCGGTGTTCAGTTCGAACATCTCCGAAATGAGCAGCGGCTGACCGGTGCGGGCCGTGTAGCGGTTGGTCCGCTGCAGGAAGGTCAGCACCGTTTCGTTGGTGTCCGGCATGCGCTTGCCGAGCGTGCCCATCACACCGGACGGGAGCAGGAGCGTATTGGCAAGCTCGGTGCCCTTGGTCGTGGTGTAGATGGATTCGATCGCCAGGTTGATGTCGTCCGCGATCTGGTCGCCGGTCTTGGCTGCCCAGAACGTCGCCGAGCCGGTGCCGTTGCCGAGAACATCGGCCGCGGTCACGTTGGCATCGTTGATGAGGCCGG
>JAQSDT010000013.1 GCA_029946075.1 bacterium
GATTTGGCGGCCAGCAGCGCTTCGGTGGCCGTAAACACGCCGGGCATCGTCACCAAGCCGAGTTGGCCTGCGCGGGCAATGATCTCGGGGTCGACGTTGGGCGAGACCAGCAGCCTGCCGCCGACGTCATGCAGCCGCTCCACGGCCTCCAGCGTCAGCACCGTGCCGGCGCCGATCAGCGTGCCGGCCGGCGCCATCTTCACCGCGGTTTCGATCGAGCGAAACGGATCCGGCGAATTCAGCGGGATTTCGATCGCCGTCATGCCGCACTCGATCAGCGCGCCGACGATGCCTTGCGTTTCCTCGGGCTTCACGCCGCGCAGGATCGCGACCAGCGGACGCTTCATCGGTGGAAATGGCACAGCGCTCATTCGGCAGGTCCCTTACACATTCCAGATCGCGGCGGCGGCCATCGCCAATCCGCGACGGGCCGCATCCTCGGCGGCGATTGATCGGACGGAAACCGAGGCCGTGTCAAATGCCAGCCGGTAAAGCCGCTCGAGCCGCCCCGACGCCACCAGCGTGATGCCGGCGGCCGGGATGCCTCCGGCAAGCCCCGCTGCCAGCTCGAGACCGATCAGCGTGCCCGATATTTTTTCACGCGCCGCCGCGGCCGTGCCGCCGAACAGCAGACCGCCCGAGCGCACCTGAAACAGCAGATTCGCGGCGAATGCAGGGGCTTCACGGGCGGCGATGACCGCGGCCTTGAACGCCTCGACATCCTCCGCTTCATCGGCGCCGTTCACCGCGTGCGAGAGGATCGTCTCGCGCGAGACGACGTCGAACAATTCTCCCGTCATGAACGTCGCAAAACGCTCGACCGTCGCACCGCCGGCTGTGACCCACTTCGAATGGGTGCCGGGCATGCAGACGATCGCGTCGCCCTTGGCTTCCAGACCCAGCGCGCCGAGTAGCTGCGTTTCCTCGCCGCGCATGACATCAGGCGCGTTGCGGTCGCGCTGGGCGATGCCGGGGAGAATCCGGATGTCGCGATCCTGATCGGGAACCTTCACGGCCTGCCGCAGGATCGAGGCGAGCGGCGCCGGTGTGTCGACATAGCCGGCTTCGACCCATCCCTGCCGCGCGCCGGCCATGCCGCAGATGAGGACGGGAAGTTCCTGCGCGGCACCGACAGCCTCAAGATGCGACTGCAGCACGTTGGCAAAGCCGGGCTTGCCCGCCGCCATCATGCCTTCCGCGCTGCGCCGTTCCCCGAGGACGTTGCCGGCCCGATCGATCAGCCACAGCCGAAAACTGCTGGTGCCCCAGTCGACCGCGACATATGCCGCCTGATTCATTTCCGCCCCGTTCCCATACCCTTCGCGTACTGCGACATCGTATCACGCCGATCCGGCCGGTGACCAAATCCCGGCCGCATCCGGGCGCCTGCTTTGCAGTTGATTTGCCGGAATGCAATCAGCATGATCCCGTTTCATCAGCGCATCCCGTAGAATGCGCCATAACAACAAAGGGGAGGGCGCCATCGTGATCGATCGGCTTTCCAGACGCACACTTGTTGGCCTTGGCCTCGCACTTGCCGCGTTTCCGACACTGGCGCATGCCCAATCGAGTACCAAGACGATCACCCTGGTCGTTCCCTATGCGGCAGGCGGCGGCACGGATACCGTCGCGCGCCTGATCAGCGAACGGATGTCGCGCACGCTGGGCCAGACCATCATCGTCGAAAACGTGGTCGGAGGCGGCAGCACGTTGGCGAACGATCGCGTCGCCCGCTCGGCGCCCGACGGCTCCACGGTCCTGATCAACCACGTCGGCCTGCTGGCGGCGCCCAGCCTGTTCATCAATCTGCGCTACGACACCAAGACCGCGTTCGAGGCGGTCGGCCTCGTCAACAACGCGCCGATGGTGCTGATCGGCCGCAAGTCGATCCCGGGCTCGACGCCGAAGGAGTTCATCGACTGGATCAAGGCGCAGGGCGACAAGGCCAATTTCGCCCATGGCGGCCTCGGCACCAACAGCCATCTCTGCGCGGTCATGATGGGCAACGTGCTCGGCTTCAAGCCGACGGTCGCCGCCTATCGCGGATCGGCGCCGGCGATCGGCGATCTCCTCGCGGGACAGATCGATCTGCTGTGGGACCAGGTAACCAACGCGCTGCCGCAGATCCAGGCCGGAACGCTGCACGGCATCGCCATCACGTCGTCCGAGCGGCTCGAACAGTTGAAGGACGTGCCGACCACGGCTGAACTCGGCATGCCCGAGGTTAGCTACTCGATGTGGCACGGGCTCTACGTGGCCAAGGGGACGCCGAAGGAAACCGTCGGCGCGCTGAACACGGCGCTTCGCAACGCGCTGACCGATCCGGCGGTGCTGGAGAAAATGAAGCAGCTCGGAACCTTGCCGTTCCCCGAGAAGGAGCTGACGCCGGAGGCGCATGCGAAGCTGTTCGCGTCCGATCTGCCGCGGGTCGCCAAACTCGTCGAAAGCTCCGGCATCAAGGCGAGCGAGGCGAAGTAATCGTCGGTGAAAGGGACGTCATGACCAAGCACGCGATGCCCGGCGAGGTAGGGAATGCCGACGCGAGGCTGCGCGCGCGGGCCAGCCGCGTCGTGCCCGGCGGCATGTGGGGGCACCTGAACGCGGCGCGGCTGCCCGAGGGCTATCCGCAATTCTTCGCCTCCGCGGAAGGCTGTCGTATTCGCGACGTCGATGGCCGCGAATATATCGACTTCATGTGCAGCTGGGGGCCGGTGCTGCTCGGCCATCGCCATCCCGAGGTGCAGGCCGCTGCCGAAGCGCAGGCGGCGCTCGGCGACTGCCTCAACGGTCCTGGCGAAGTCATGGTGAATCTCGCCGAGGATTTCGTCGCCATGGTGCCGCATGCGGATTGGGCGATGTTCCAGAAGAACGGCGGCGACGCCACCACCTGCTGCGTGACCATCGCCCGATCCGGCACCGGACGGCGCAAGGTGCTGGTTGCGCGCGGCAGCTATCACGGCGCGCTGCCATGGTGCTCGCCGAGCGTCGCCGGTGTCACCAGCGAGGATCGCGCGCATCTGGTGCATTTCGACTACAACGATGTGGCGAGCCTCAACGCGGCCGTCGACGCCGCCGGCAAGGACCTCGCGGCGATCCTGGTCACGGCGTTCCGCCACGACATGGGGCGCGACCTCGAACTGCCGACGAAAGAATTCGCGTCGGCCGCTCGCTCGGCCTGCGATGCCGCCGGCGCGGCGCTGATCCTCGACGAAGTCCGCACCGGGCTGCGCCTCGATGTCAGCGGAAGCTGGGATTCGCTCGGTGTCCGTCCGGATCTGTGCGCGTGGAGCAAGGCGATCGCCAACGGCTATGCGCTCGCGGCCGTCACCGGCAATGATCGATATCGCGAGGCCGCCACCAAGGTCTTCGTCACCGGCTCGTTCTGGTGCGGCACCGTGGCGATGGCGGCGGCGCGCGCTACGCTGCGGATTGCGCGGGACACCGACGTTCCCGGGCATCTCCGCGCGATGGGCTTGCGGCTACGCGAAGGGCTGGCGTCACTGGCGAACGAAAACGGCATCGCCATCCGCCAGAGCGGTCCGCCGCAAATGCCGCTGATGCTGTTCGACGGCGACGCGGATGTGGCCATGGGCCGGGCGTTCTGCTCGGCCGCCTTGCGCCACGGAGCGTTCTTTCATCCGCAGCACAACATGTTCCTGTCGGCGGCGCATCGCGAAGCCGATATCGATGCCGCCCTCGAGGCGGCATCGCATGGCTTCAAGGCGGTCCGCGCGCTGGGGGCGCGCTGACTGCCGGAAATCAGTCCAGCTTCACATTGGCGTCGGTGACGACCTTGCGCCAGCGGGCAACTTCATCGGAAACCATCTTGGTGAACGCCGCGCCGGTCACGTCGGGCACGTCGGAGCCGTTACGTTCCCACGCATCCTTGACGGCGGGGGTCTGCATCGCCTTCTGCAATTCCGCGGTCATCTGCTTGACGATTTCCGGCGGTGTGTTCTTCGGCGCGAACAGCCCGTACCAGGTCGAGACTTCGTAGCCGGGCAGGCCGGCTTCGGCCGCGGTCGGCAGATCCGGGAATGCCGACACCCGCTTCGGCGCGGCCACGGCAAGTGCGCGCAACTGTCCGGCCCTGACCGGCGCCGCCGAGGAGCCGAGCCCGTCGAACACGACGGGCACGTGGCCGGCGATGAGGTCCTGCATCGCAGGTCCGGCGCCGCGATAGGGAACGTGCTGGATGTTGGTCTTGGTCAGCAGCTTGAACAGTTCGCCCGCCAGATGATGCGTGGTGCCGGCGCCGGCCGAGCCGTAATTCAGCTGGCCCGGATTGGCGCGGGCATAGGCGATGAACTCGGCGAGCGTCTTGGCGGCGACCTTGTCGGGATTGACGACGATCACCTGTGGCGGCCGCGCGATCAGGGCGACCGCGATAAAGTCCTTCTCGATATTGTAATCGAGGTTGGGATAGAGCGAGGGGGCGATGGCGTGGTGCGCCGCGCCCATGAAGAAGGTGTAACCGTCGGGCGCTGCCTTCGAGGCCAGGGACGCGCCGACCGTGCCACCCGCGCCGGCGCGGTTTTCGATCAGGATGCGCTTGCCGAGCTGGGTGTCGAGCTGGGCCGCGAGCGGGCGGGCGAAGGCATCGGTGCCGCCACCGGCCGCGAACGGCACGATGAACGTGATCGGCTTGTCCGGCCATGATTGCGCCTGGGCCTGGCTGGCGATGGCGGGAACGCCGGTCAGAAGTGCAAGCAAGGCGTAGCGAACGAGTCTTGGCGTCACGATGATCTCTCCCATTTGGCGCAATCTGTCCGCTCTTCGGCGGTGCGTTGTCGTTATTGCCGTACGATCCCGGGGGTGAAGACTCAAGGAGTTTAGGACGGGGCCGTTCGGGACAAGCAGACTTGTCGCGCATGATCGGCAAATGCGTAAGCCAGACAATAGTCTTTTTAGGGGCGAATGGTCGCTGCATAGCAGCATCGGCGCGCCGCGGGCCCGCGAAACGCCAAAGCACTGCCGCAATTTCGTCCAAAGAAGTCTTGGACAGAGGTTGCAAAGCAAAATATTCTCGCCCGGAGGTCGATGGAGGCTTGCTTGATGAATTGCCGTGCGGTTGCGGTCGTTGTTCTGCTGGGTGCGATTATCTTCGGTTTCACTGCGCAAGCGCGCGGACCCTATGGTTCGATCAACATCGGAAACTGGAAGGGCGGCGCCTATACCAACGATCAGACCGGTGCCTTCTCGCATTGCGCGGCGGGGGCCTCCTACGCCAGTGGCGTCTACTTTGTCGTGATGATCGGTGGCGGTGGAGACTGGAGTCTCGGCTTCGCGCACCAGGACTGGAAGCTGACACCGGGGCAGGCGTTTCCGATAACGCTGACGTTCGACGGTCAGCAGCCGTTCAATGTTCACGGGGTGCCGGTCGCGGACAAGCTGGTCCGGGTACCGATGCCGGTCACGTCTGCGCTCATCGGCCAGTTCCGGAAGGCGCGGGCGATGACGGCCTATACGCAGGGCCAGCTGTTCCAGTTCAACCTCGATCAGACCGGACAGTTGCTGCCGGTGCTGGTGAGCTGCGTCGAAAAGGTCAAGCAGAGCGGGGTTGCCAGCGCGCGCGATTTTGCGCTGCCGGTCGCCAAGCCGGTCGCTGCGGCACCGGATTCCGGTGCTGCCAGGTCTGACGGCAAGCCTGACAGCAAGTCCGACAGGACGTTCGATCAGACCGGGACCGGATTTCTGGTCAGCACCAGCGGACACCTCGTGACCAACGCGCATGTCGTGCAGGGATGCGTCGGCGATATCCAGGGCAGCCTGACCGGGGAGGCGGCGGCCAAGCTGCGCCTGGTGTCGAGTGACGAAACCAACGATCTGGCGCTGCTGCAGATCCCGGGTACGTTCAAGGATGTCGCGAAAATCAGGGAAAAATCCGTCCAGTCCGGCGATAGCGTGGTGGCGATCGGCTATCCCTTTCGCGGGCTGCTCTCGTCGGATTTCACCGTCACGACGGGGATCGTCAGTTCGCTGAGCGGCATCATGAATGATACCCGCTTCCTGCAGATCAGCGCGGCCGTGCAGCCCGGCAACAGCGGCGGGCCGCTGCTGTCCGCCAGCGGCGATGTGGCCGGCGTCGTCGCCGCCAAGCTGAATGCGCTGAAGGTTGCACGTGCGACCGGCAACATTCCCGAAAATATCAATTTTGCGATCAAGACCGGCGCGCTGCGCGATTTCCTGGACAACAGCGTGGTGCCGTACCAGATCTCCGATGCCAAAGCCGAACTGAAGACGGCGGATATCGCCCGCAATGCACGGGCCTTTACCCTTCTCATTTCGTGCAAGGCAAAGGCCAGGGAGACCGCGAGGAATTAGCGACATACGGCTTTGCACCACTAGCCATCGGCCGTCCGGCCTGAGTATGTAGCCGGGATGGAGCAGGGTCCGGCGGCGCGGCAGGCGATATTCAGATTGGCGACCTGGCGCGGCGATGTCGTCGCGGGGCTGGTGTCGTCGACGCTCGCCATTCCGCTCGCGATGGCGTTCGGCATGTTCGCCTTCGTCAGTCTCGGCGACGAATATTTTGCTTACGGCGCGATGGCAGGGCTGGTCTCGGCGGTGCTGGCCGGCGTGATTTGCGTCACCCTCGGCGACCGCTCCACGCGGGTCTACGCGCCGCGCATCACCACGACGTTCTTCCTCGGGCTGCTGCTGTATTCGCTGCTGCAGCGCGACCTAGGCGGTGGTGGCGATGCCGGCGTGTCCGCGACGCTGCTGGTGTTCTTCGCCATCATCTTGCTCGGCGGCGTGTTTCAGGCGCTGTTCGGCCTGATGCGGCTCGGCACGCTGATCAAGTTCGCACCGCACCCGGTCATGGCCGGTTTTCAGAACATGGCGGCGGTGCTGCTGTTCCTGGTGCAACTCGGCAACGTGCTGGGCTTCGATCACAATATTCGTTTCACGCAGGTGTTCAGCGCACTCGGCGAAACCAGGCCGCTCAGCGTGCTGGTCGCCGCACTGACCTTTGCCGCGATGTGGAATGCGCGCCGGATCACGACGAAGCTGCCGCCGATGCTGGTCGGGCTCGGCGTCGGCGTCCTGTCCTATCACGTGCTGGCGCTGATCGGATTGGATGACCATCTGGGACCGATCATCGGGCCGCCGACGGCGAGCGCCGCGATGCGCACCGTGCTGGTCGATTTCTCCGGGCTGGCGATGGCCGAGCCGCTGGAGCGATCATGGCTGCTGATCGTGTCGAGCGCGCTGGCGCTGGCGATCATCGCCTCGATCGATGCGCTGCTCTGCGCCAAGCTCGCCAGCCGCCCCGGCGAACTACGCGCCGGCGACGATCGCCTGCTGGTTCGCCTCGGCGTCTCCAATGCGGTGTCGGCGGCATTCGGCGGCATTACCAACGGCATCAATATCGGACCGAGCCTCGCCAACCGCGCCTTTGGCGGACAAACACCGCTCTCGGTCCTCGTCAACGCCGCAGCGGTGCTGGCAGCGGCGACATTGTTGTTTCCGCTGCTGGCCTACATCCCGCGCGCCGTGCTGTCGGCCGCGGTGATGGTGATCGCGATCCAGCATATCGATCCCTGGACCAGCCAGCTGGTGCGGCGCATCGTCAGGCCCGGAACGCCGCAGCGTGGTGCGATTGCGCTCGATCTCGGCGTCTGTCTTTTCGTTTCGCTGCTGTCGATCGCCGTCAACGTCGTGCTCGCCGTGTTCATCGGCATCGTGCTTGCGGTCTTGCTGTTCGTGGTGCGCATGAGCCGCTCGAACGTCCGAAAGCTCTATCGCTGCGAGAACGTGCGTTCGCGGCGTTATCGCGATCCGGACGAGTTGGCGGTGCTGCACGCCAGCGGTTCGTCGGTGCTGGTGATCGAGCTGCAGGGCGCGCTGTTTTTCGGCAGCGCCGAGCGGCTGGCGCAGATCGTCGAGCGCGAAACCGAACGGGAAACGGTGGCGCTGCTGCTGGAAATGCGGCGCATCACCGAAATCGATTCGACCGGCGCCCGCATCCTCGGTGACATTGATGCCGCGCTCGCCGCCCGCGGCGTCAGGCTGGCGCTTGTGCTCTCGACCCGCACCGAGACCGCCGCCCGCCTCGCCGACATCTTTCATGCGCCCGATCGCTATTTTCCGGACATCGACCGCGCGATCGAATGGGCCGAGGACGATCTGCTTCGGAAGGCCGAGATCGCACCCTCCGCAGAGTTGCCGCTCGAACGGCTTCCGCTGGTCAGCGATTTTACGGCGGAACAGATCGAGGTCCTGCGAAACGCGCTCGAACCCGCGGCATGGCCGGCCGGAGCGGTCGTGTTCCGCAGCGGCGATCCCGGCTCGTCGCTCTATCTCGTCACCAAGGGCCGGGCGAGCGTTCACATCAGGCACGACGGCGGCGATATCCGTCTGGTGACCTTTGCGCCGGGCGCGGTGTTCGGTGAACTGGCGCTGCTCGATCGCGGGCCGCGCTCGGCGACCATCACGGCCGACGAGGACCTCAAGGCGCTGGGATTGTCGGAAGCATCGTTTGCGGTGCTGTGCCGGCAGCAGCCGGATCTCGCCATCAAGCTCCTGACCGCGCTCGGCCGCGAACTGAGCGTGCGGATTCGTTACGCCAACATGACGATCCAGCAGCTCGAGACCTAGAACGATCGCTTACCGCGAATTGTTGCTGCGGTTCTGCGCGGAGCGGGCGGTCCAGCTGCCCCAGCTGACATTCGCGAGGCTCTGCTGGTCGGTGGTCAGCGGCCGGCGGGTCTGCCGCTCGTAGGCGGCGACGATGTGCTGGGACTGACGGATTTTTTGCTGCAGCTCGGCAATTGTCTTCTGCGTCTTGCCGGCCCGGTTCGCCTGCGCGGGTTCGCCGACCGTGAAGCGAGCGGTCTCGATGTTCTTCAAGGTTTCGCGCAGCTTCTTGAGCTGGGCCCGGTGCCACGCAATGGCGCTGTCGCTGTCTACCGGCATGAAAATCTCCTGATTCGCGGCCAAATCTAGCACGCAGCAGATGATTCGGGCCACGAGACATCAGCGGCCGATTTGCGGGGCCGGGGCTCCCGATTTCGGCCTGATTTCGCCACCGAAGCGACCGGGAGCGAGCTTTCAAACAACAAACTTGGATGGCGATCTGCGGCCGGCGCGGCTTCTCATATTGTCCCGGCGACGCCTTGTGCGCGCGGGACCCAATGGAGCGCGCGTTGGGCGAAATGGACTTCGAGGGGATCGTCGATGCCGTGCGGAAGGAAATTGCGCGGGCACCGATCGAGGCCGGGTTGAGGGACGTGCGGGGTTCTGATCCGGAATCAGGTACCCCTCGCGACAAATATGCGGCCCGGCGTCACCTGCATTCGCCGCGGATCCGCCGCGTCGGCGAGGGGCGCAAGCGTTACAGGTGAGATGATGGAACGATCGGTG
>JAQSDT010000014.1 GCA_029946075.1 bacterium
ACGTGGCAGCCGGCATTATGGGAATTGACGTCGTGGCTACTAAGGCAACGGCATTCCTGATCGGCGCGTTCTATGCCGGCGTCGGCGGCGGGTTGTGGGCTTATTTCGTTCGCTTTGTCGCGGTTGATCAGTTCACGCTGTTCAATTCGATATGGTTCATTGCCATGATAATTGTCGGTGGCATGGGGTCTATCACGGGCGCTCTCGTCGGTGTCGTCGTCATCAAATGCATTCAGGAGGGCTTCGTGTCGCTCGGGCCTTCCGTCGTCTCGCAATTCCCCTCGATTGGCGGCGATGTCGTATTTTCCCTGATGAATGTGTTTCTCGGCAGCGTCATTGCAGCATTTCTGATCTTTGAGCCGCGCGGCCTGATGCATCGCTGGAATATCCTGAAGCGGTCGTATCGGATGTGGCCGTTTCCATACTGAACGTAACGAAGCCGCCGCAGGGCGGTGTCCATGAAACAAAACAGCACCGGGAGGACGTAGAGATGAAAAGCAGACTTTCCAAATGGATCGCAGGCGCCGCGGCAGTGGCGGTCGTCGCACTCGCGCTGCCCGCTTCGGCGCAGACGACCTACAATATTGCCTCGATTGCCGACTTTACCGGGCCCTACGCCGACATCATGAAGGACCTGGTCGGCGCCCGCCGCGCCACTGTCGATTGGTGGAACGAAGAAGTCGGCAAGGGAATGGGCATCAAGATCGGGATGAAGGACTATGACGGCCGTTACGACGCGGCCCAGACGGCGAGCCTTTGGCCCGGCATCAAGGCCGAACTCAATCCGGTGGCCGTTCTCGGCGTCGGTGGACCTGACGTCGCCGCGCTCCAGGGCCGGCTTCCAGCGGACAAGGTGCCGATGTTCATGTCAACCGCGGCTTACGGGTTCGCCTGGAAGCCGGATCCCTGGATCTTCAACCCGCGTCCAACTTACGGCCATGAGGCGGCGGCGTTCTTCGAATGGTTCCGCAGTACGCGCGGCATCAAGGGACCGCTGAAGGTTGCCATCATTTCCTCGGAAGCCTCGCCAGCTTATGTCGATATTGCCAAGGGTGCGGAAAAGTTCGCCAAGGACAACCCGGACAAGGCCGAGATCGTCGAGACGATTTATACCGAAGTGCAGCCGACCGATCTGACGACGCAAGTTGGCCGCGTGATCCGCAAGGGCGCGCAAGTGATCGATATCCAGACCAACACGGCCGCGGTCGTAGCGACCAAGCGTGCGCTGCAGGCGCTCGGCAAGACTGACATTGCAATCATGATGAGTTCGCACAATGGCTTGATTGCCTCGGGTAAGGCCATCGGTGGGATGAAGGATCTGGAAGGCGATTATGAGGTCTACGGCATGGCCGTGCCAACCGACGAAAAGACCAAGGCCCATGATTTCCAGCAAATGGTTGTCGCAAAATACAAGGCGCAGGTGACATGGTCCGTCGCGAGCGTCATGGGCTTTAATCAGACGCTGGTCGCGCTGCGGGCGATCGAAGCTGCTGCACGCAAGGTCGGCGCCGACAAAGTCACTGGTGAGGCGGTTCGCACGGCGCTGATGGCGACACAACTCCCGAGCGATCAGACCTTCGGCATCCTGCCGAATCTGACCTACACGAACGATGCGCCATTTCCGGTTACGGGCCTGACCGTCAACGTCGCGACAATCAAGGATGGCAAGTATGTTATCGCCGCTGAAAACGTGCCGGTTCCTGCGATAACGAAGTGGTAGTCCTGCTAGATCGGCCGGAGCGCGACAGCGCTCCGGCCGCGGAGTTGCCTATGCTTGAGCTCAGCAATGTCGAAGTTCTCTACAGCGACGTCATCCTTGCGGTGAAGGGCCTTACGCTTGCCGTGCCAAAGGGGTCATGCGTCACGCTCCTGGGCGGCAACGGAGCCGGCAAGTCGACCACGCTCAAATCGATCTCGAACCTCCTCATGACCGAGGACGGCAAGGTGACGTCGGGGACGATTTCGTTCGAGGGCTCGCGGATCGACGGCGGTGATCCGGCAAAAATCGTCCGCAACGGGATCGTCCACGTCATGGAGGGCCGCCGCGTCCTCAGTCACCTGACCGTGGAGCAGAACCTGATTGCCGGCGGTCATATGGAGCCTTCAGCGCCGGCGATGCGGCGGCGGCTCGATGGTGTCTACGACCGGATCAAGCGCCTTGCCTTGCTGAAGTCGCGCACCACCGGGTATTTGTCCGGCGGCGAACAGCAGATGGTGGTGATCGGCCGCGCGCTGATGGCTAATCCGAAGCTCATCATGATCGACGAGCCCTCGCTGGGGCTGGCGCCGATGATGGTCGATGAGGTGTTCGGCGTTCTGCGCTCGTTGAAGGACGACGGCCTGACGCTGCTCATCGTCGAACAGAACACCCGCGTCGCGCTGGACCTCGCCGATTTCGGCTACGTCATGGAAGACGGACGCATCGTGCTGGAAGGTAACGCGGCCGACCTTCGCGCCAACGAGGACATCCGCGAATTCTATCTCGGCCTCAACCTCGAAGGCGAACGCAAGAGCTATCGGAACATCAAGCACTATCGGCGCCGCAAGCGATGGCTCGGGTAATTGAGGCAGAGAGCGTTTCAGCGGCCGATGAACGACGGCTTGCGCTTTTCCTCGAATGCGGCAAGCCCCTCTTTCATGTCGTGGCTGTGTACGTGGACTTCGCTTGCGAGCAATTCGAGCCGGAGCGCAACCTCCTTTGGTTGTTCGAGACCGTCGGCGACCAGCGCCTTCATGCGGCGGAGCACCAGCGAGCTCTTGGACCCGAGCTTGGCGACCAAGCGCTCCACGGCCGCCCTCAGTTCGGCGTCGTCGACGACCTCGTTGACGAGACCGCAGGCAACCAGATCGTCGGCGGGCACAAAATCGCCGGTAAACAACAGATACTTCGCACGGGTCGGACCGATTTTCCGCGGCAGTCGCACCGAACTGCCGCCGCCCGGCAGCAGACCGAAATTGGCATGCGCGTCACCAAGCTTCGCCGACCGCGCTGCGATAACCAGATCGCAGCACAGCACCAATTCCAGGCCGCCCGCCAAGGCCAACCCATTGACCGCGGCGATGACCGGCCGCGGACAGCTCTCCAGCCGTGCCATCATGTCCAGGACGGTGTCGAGGAACCACGTCGCGGCGGCGGGTGCATCGCCCTGCGTCGCGCTGTTGACGTATTTCAAGTCGGCTCCGGCGCAAAACGCACGCCCGGTGCCCATCAGTACCACGGCCTTGATCGCCGGATCGTCGGCCTGCATCAGGGCAGCGGTAATTCCCGCCACCATGTCGGGCGTGATCGCGTTGAGCGCCGCCGGCCGATTGAGCGTGATCCATATCGCATCGGCACGGACTTCGATCAGAACGCTTTGCTCCGGCTTGAACTGTTCTAACGTCGTCACTGTTTCACCTCGACAACAAGAATTTGACTTTTGGGTCAATAGATAATTTAGCTAGTAAAATTATAGACCAGAGAATAAAATTCACAAGCTAAAGTTCTGCGCAGCCGGGGAAGAGAGATTGTCATGTTGCAGCTCGATGGCATTCGCATTGTCAGCCTGGCCGAGCAATATCCCGGACCCTACGCGACGCTTCTGATGGCCGATCTCGGGGCCGACGTCATCCTCGTCGAGCGTCCGGGCATCGGTGACCCCGCGCGGCAGTTTCCGGCGTTCCATGCCGCGCTCAATCGCAACAAGCGCTCGGTGGCGCTCGATCTCAAGGCGGACGGCGACAAGCAGCGGTTCCGGGATCTCGTCGCTTCTGCGGACGTCCTGCTGGAAGGGTTTCGGCCCGGCACCATGCAGCGGCTGGGGCTGGGTTATGAGGCGATGGCCTCGATCAATCCCCGTTTGGTCTATGCGTCGATCTCCGGCTTCGGACAGACCGGCCCCTACCGCGACCGGCCCGCCCATGATCTCTCCTACCAGGCCCTCGCCGGATTCCTGCACGCCCAGGCCGCAACGCGTTCGACGCAGCTTCCGAGCGATATCGCGGTTGGCGACCTTTCATCGGGGATGTTTGCGGCGCTCGGCGTGCTTGCGGCCCTGCTGGCGCGCGCGCGCACGGGAAAGGGGGCGTATATCGACGTGTCGATGACCGACGGGCTGGTATCGTGGATGTCGGTCATGGTTGGCCCGGCGATGAACGGCGAGCCGCTCGCCGACATCGCGGCAGAGCCCGCTTATGGTCTGTTCGAATGCCAGGACGGCAAGCTGCTGTCGCTGTCGATCGCGCATGAGGACTGGTTCTGGCGGCCGCTTTGCACGCTGATCGGAATGGAGGACGTCGCTGATCTGAAACGCGCGCAACGAACCCGACGGGAAGTCGAACTGGTTGCGCGCATCGGCAAGGCCATCGCCGCCGCGCCACGCGCCCAATGGGCCGACAAGCTTGACGCCGCGGGGATCCCCTGGGGTCCCGTCAGCGCAATTGACGAAGTCGCGGCCGACCCGCACTTCATCGAACGTGGGCTGTTCGGCGAGGTGGCCGACAGCGATGGCAGGCGTCGCCGCTATGTCGCGCAACCCTTGATTATTGACGGCCACCATCCGGGACCGACGCGGGGCGTGCCTGGCCTCGGCGAACACACGGAGGAAGTGCTGTCCGAACTGTCGCTAAGGGCACAGAATAAAACCTGAGAATGGGAGCCGCAGCCATGGAAGACGTATACGTCGTGGGAGTGGGCATGACGCCGTTTGGCCGCATGCTCGACAAGGACATCAAGACGATGACGAAGGAGGCGGTCAACGCAGCGCTCGCGGATGCCGGCCTCGAGACCACGGCATTGGAAGCCGCCTACTTCGCCAACGCGTCGCAGGGGCACATGGAAAAGCAGCACATGGTGCGCGGCCAGATCGCGCTGCGGTCCATGGGGATTGGCCAGATCCCGGTCGTCAACGTCGAGAACGCGTGCGCAAGCGGCAGCTCGGCATTGAACCTGGCCGTCAACTTCCTGAAAGCAGGCGACGGAGACATCGCGCTTGCGGTTGGCGCCGAGAAGATGTTCTCGAGGGATCGCGAGCTGATGTTCGGATCATTCGACAGCGCCTGGGACATCAGCCGCAAGGACGAAATCGGCGAGCGGCTGATGCAGCTCGGCGAAGGCATCGATCCGCCGCCTGGCACTACGTCGGACAAGCCCTACAGCGTATTCATGGACGTCTATGCGGCGTTCTCCCGCTATCACATGGCGCGGTTCGGAACGACGCAGCGCCAGATCGCCGCGGTCGCAGCCAAGAACCACCAGCACTCCGTTGAAAATCCGCTGTCGCAGTTTCGCACGCCCTATTCCATTGACGAGGTGCTGGGCGCGCCGCCAATCACGTATCCTTTGACGCTGCCGATGTGCTCGCCGGTGTCGGACGGCGCAGCGGCGGTTGTAGTGGCAACTGCAGCGGGCCTCAAGCGCTACGGCATCGATCGGTCGCGCGCGATCCGGGTGCTGGCATCCGTGGTCCAGACCGGCAGCGACCGTGACCCGTCGGACGTCGAAAACCATTGCACCGCACGCGCCGCCAGGCGCGCTTACGAAAAGGCGGGCGTCGGTCCGGGCGATATCTCGGTTGCCGAAGTGCATGATGCCACCGCCATGGGCGAGATCATCCAGATCGAAAATCTCGGCCTGTGCGCCTTCGGCGACGGCGGCGCCATCAGCGAACGCGGCGAAACCACCATCGGAGGCCGCGTACCTGTCAATCCGTCTGGAGGACTGGAATCGAAGGGGCATCCGGTGGGCGCCACCGGCCTCGCGCAGGTCCACGAACTTGTCGCGCAACTGCGTCATGAGGCCGGGGCCCGCCAGGTCGACGGCGCGCGGATCGCGATCGCCGAAAATGGCGGCGGACTGCACGGTATCGAAGAAGCGGTGGCGTGCGTGACCATCCTGAGCAAATAGAAGACAACGAGGATATTTCATGGAGCTTCATGGCAAGATTGCCGTAGTGACCGGCGCAGCCTCTGGACTGGGGCTCGCGACCTGCAAGCAGCTCGCCGCGGCCGGCGCGCTGATCGCCGGGTTCGATCGCGACGAAAAAAAGCTGCAGGCACTCAAATCGGACCTCGGCGATGCCTGCCTGACGCGCGTCGTTGATGTCGCTGACGAGACCAGTGTGAAAGACGGGATAGCGGCGATCGTTGCCGCGTTCGGCGGGGTTCATGTTGCGGTGAACTGTGCGGGCGTCGCAGATGCCGCCAAGACCGTGTCGAAAGGCGAGCCATTCCCGATCGCGACATGGAACAAGGTGATCGGGATCAACCTGACCGGCACCTTCAATATCATCAGGTTTGCTGCGCTTGCGATGTCAAAAAACACGCCTGACGCCGACGGCGGCGAGCGCGGCGTCATCGTCAACACGGCTTCGGGCGCCGCGTCCCAGGGGCAGATCGGTCAGGCCGCCTACAGCGCCAGCAAGGCGGGCGTAATCGGCCTGACGCTTCCCGTGGCTCGCGACCTGGCGCCGCAAGGTATCCGCGTTGTCTCGATTGCGCCGGGGCTGTTCGACACTGCAATGGTCGCAGGCATGCCGGACAACGTCTCTCAGTCGATCATTGATCGCATGATCCTTTATCCGAACCGGATGGGGCAGCCGAGGGAATTCGCCCGGCTGGTTCAACATATCGTCGAGAACTCGTACCTGAACGCGACAACGCTTAATCTCGACGCGGGCGCCCGCATGCAAGCCCGCTGATGCACATTTCCTCCTTTGGTTATCGGCACCCAACATGCTGCCTGATCGACTGCGTCGACATCTCAAGATCCCGGTGATGGCGGCGCCGATGTTTCTCATCTCGGGACCTGATCTGGTCGTGGAAGCCTGTCAAACCGGCGCCCGAGGGCTGATTTGACAGCGGCCCGGTCGAGGTCGCCCACCCCGCAGTCCTCGGAAGTTTATCGACAAAGACAACGTGCTTTGGACTTTTGTAGCGAGCGATTTGTCCGCCCACGAAGTCGACGATCTCGTCGGCGGTCGCATTCTTCGATGTCCGCAGCACACACACTAGGCGAGGCTGCTCCCAAATGAGGAGCAGCTTAATCGTCATCACACTCCGCGTCGCAACCGCACGCGATTTGGGCCGCAATCCTGGACTGTACGAGCGAGTGAGAGAGTATGAATTACGACTCCGAGTCGAGGGATACGCCTCTTCGCAGCCTTACATCGGCTGTCGACCTAGTGCATCTCCGATATGCCATAGCGGCCGCGGATCACGGGAGCTTTCGGCGGGCGGCCGAGGCCTTGCTGCTTCGGCAATCTAAACTCAGCCGCTATATCCGCCAACTGGAACATTCGATTGGCATGGTCGTGTTCGAGCGATCAAGCGGCGGCGTGCAGCCAACATCAGCTGGGCGCGACTTTCTCCGCACAGCGCGATCGATACTTGAACAAATGGATTCGCTGGTGACAAGTGCTCACCACGCCGGCCGCGGCGATGCGGGCCGGCTGTCGGTCGGCTTCTTTACATCGCTCTCAGCCGGGAACCTACGCGCAACGCTAGTAGATTACCAAAAGCGGTTTCCTCAGATAGATGTTTGCATGAAAGAGAGTTCGCGGATTCGGCTGGTAACCGCGCTTCGCAATGGCGCGCTCGATATAGCAATCGTCACAGGAGATATACCGTTGCTCGGAGGTAAGAGCATGCCTCTTTGGAGTGAGCGCATTTTGGTGGCGTTCCTGCAAGATCATCCCTTGGCCAATCGAGATGTCATATATTGGACCGACCTTCGCACCGAGACGGTTCTGCTTAGTCAATATGATCCTGGACGCGAACTCGAAAATCTTCTGATATCGAAACTCGTTTCGCCCGCTGACCGACCCAAAATTGCCCGTCATGACGTCAGCCGCGGAATTATCAAGAGCTTAATCAGCGCCGGTTTTGGCGTCAGCCTGGTGACCGAGTCCGACGTCGGCGCGAACTTCTCCGGACTGACCTATCGAGAGCTTCGTGACGGAAGTGGACCAAGCCGGGTCGGTTTTTCGGCGCATTGGAGAGAAGAAAACGACAATCCAGTGCTGGCGAGCTTCCTGAAGCTTTTGGGGGAGTGCTATCCTTCGCCTGACGTCTGATAGATGCGACGCGCTTTTGCAAACGCGCGATCGGTTGCCATGAACCGCGCCAGCATAGGCGCGATCAGTTTTGCGGGATCTGAGATCGATTGACTGCTCTCGCGCCCCAGGATTTCGGCGTAAGCAAGCAGATCGCGATGTACAGCTGCGGGGAGTTCGACAGTCAACTTCAGCGACTTATCGTCAGCGATGGCGCCGAGTTTTAGTTTTGTCATGTCTATCTCCCCTATCCTTTGTAAGGTTCGAGCACGAGGTCACGATTGACGATCACACGAACCGGAAATCCCGGCCGGATCGTCAGAGTAGGCTGGATGTTGAGATTGCGCTGAACGACTTTCTGTCCCGTCTGATTCAAGCTGTCGCTAGATCCGCGTCGGAGTGCCTGAATGATATCGCCGTTATTGCCGGTGTCAGAACCGGCTCCCAGTTGGCTGCCGACTCCAAGTAACGTGGATAGGAGTGCGGCCTTGAACAGAGCTCCCCAATGATTGTCGACCCCGTCCTCAAGGCCAGCATAACCGGCGGTGTCCGCGCCGGGCAGGCGCTCCAGCACAATCGAGCGACCGTTCGGCATGATCAGACGAGTCCAAACCAGCAGCACGCGTGACTGGCCGAACGCAACCTGGCTGTCATAAACGCCAATCAGTCGTGTTCCCTGCGGTATGAGAAGGAAACGCCCGCTCGGGCTGTCATAGATGTTCTCGGTCACCTGTGCCGTGATCTGGCCGGGCAGATCCGAGCGAATCCCTGACATGAGAGACGCTGGGATCACGTTGCCTGCTTGCACCACATAGGCCAACGCCGGCGCGGCGACACGATCCGGGCTTGTTGTCCGACGATCGACGGAGGCGTTGACGAAGGCAAGTTTCCGATCCTGACCGTTTTGCGCAAATGCTTCGTCGCCTGTCGGCTGAGCAGTCAGGTTCGGAACCTTCGGCGAAGCATCGACCGAAGCCGGCTGCGCGGTAGGCGGCGCCAGTTCGCGAATATTGGTGGAGGCGAACAGTCGACTCAAGCGCGCCGCTTCGATTTCCTGGCTGACGCGCTGCTCTTCGGAGTTAATAGCGGGCATCGTAGTCGATAGTGCATTTTGCGCATTCAATATCGGCCGACCGAGATCGCCGGGTAATGCCGGCCCGAGCGGCGGGGCCTGGCGGGGAACGCCGGCATAGTCCCGCGGAAGACCAGTCAAGCCATCGGCGACATTACGATGGTCGGTCGTGTGGAGTTCGGCTGGTGCTGTCGAGCGCGACCGGGTGTTTTGAAGGGCCCACAGCACCGCGCCCGATATCGCGACCAATCCGAT
>JAQSDT010000015.1 GCA_029946075.1 bacterium
CGAGACGACTTATCAGCAGTATCAGGACGACGTGTCAGCGCTGGGCTGCTTGCCCCCGACGGTGCAGCCGCGCGCGACCGAACACATTCCGGAGATGCGCGCCATCATCGAGAAGCTGGTGGCCGGCGGCTTTGCCTATGTCGCCGAAGACCACGTGCTGTTCTCGCCGCAGGCGATGAACGCGGCCGATGCGGTGATGCCGCGCTACGGCGCGCTGTCGAAGCGCTCGCTCGACGAAATGATCGCAGGCGCCCGCGTCGATGTCGCGCCCTACAAGCGCGACAATACCGACTTCGTGCTGTGGAAGCCGTCGAAGCCGGGTGAGCCGTCCTGGCCGTCGCCCGCGGGCATTGCGGCCGAAGGCCGTCCCGGCTGGCACATCGAGTGCTCGGCGATGGCCTGGAAGCATCTCGGCGAGAAGTTCGACATTCATGGCGGCGGCATCGATCTGGTGTTTCCGCACCATGAAAACGAACTCGCGCAGACCTGCTGCGCCTTCCACACCGACCGCATGGCTGAGGTCTGGATGCACAACGGCTTCCTGCAGCTCGAAAGCGAGAAGATGTCGAAGTCGCTTGGCAACTTCTTCACGATCCGCGAGATGCTGGCCGATTGGCCGGGCGAGGTGCTGCGCCTCTCCATGCTCAAGACGCATTATCGCTCGCCGCTCGACTGGACCATGAAGGGTGCGGAAGAAAGCGCGAAGACGCTCGACGACTGGTATGCGATCGCGGCCGACGCCGAGCCCGGCGAGCCGTCGGCGGCGATGGTCGAGGCGCTCTATGACGATCTCAACACCGCCCAGGCGATGGCCGTCCTGCACGGCCTGCGCAATGCGGCGGCGTCCGGCGGGGCAAAGGAGCGCGGCGCGTTCGCGGCCTCGCTGCGGCTGCTCGGCTTCCTGTCGATGAGTGCCGCGGACTGGAAGGGCCGCAAGCAGCAGGCGAGCGGCGTTGACGCGGCGGCGGTCGATCGCCTGATCGCGGACCGTAGCGCCGCGCGGGCGCGCAAGGACTTCAAGGAGTCCGATCGCATCCGCGACGAGCTCGCCGCGATGGGCGTTGCGATCAAGGACGGCAAGGATGCCGAGGGCAAGCCCGTGACCACTTGGGAGATCGCGTAATGACCAAACCGGACACCCCGTTCCCGAAACACTGGCGCTATTACATCTTCCTCAAATGGGCGTTGATCGTCGGCGCCGCCGTGCTGGCGCTGCGATTGTTCGGAGTAGTGTGAAACCATGGGACAGGCGTTGCCCAAACCCGCGCTGCGGCCGTTTCTGCCGGCGGATGTTCCGATGCTGGCGGCGATCTTTGTTGCCGGCATCCAGGAACTGACCGGCGACGACTATAGCGAGGCGCAGCAGGAAGCCTGGGCGTCGGCGGCCGACGACGAGGCGGCCTTCGGCAAGAAGCTCGCCGGCTGTTTGACGCTGATCGCGACGATCCAGAATTCGCCGGTGGGATTTGCCTCGCTCAAAGGCGCCGACCATATCGAGATGCTCTTTTTGCATCCGAGCGTGGCCGGGCAGGGCGTTGCCACGATGCTGGTCGATGCGCTGGAGAAACTGGCGGGCGCGCGCGGCGCCACGAAACTGACGGTCGACGCCAGCGACACTGCGGAGCCGCTGTTCAGGAAACGCGGCTACGTCCCGATGCAGCGCAACACCGTCACCGTGAACGGCGAGTGGCTTGCCAACACCACGATGCAGAAGGCGCTGGTCGCGGCGCCGGCGCCGGGAGCCTCCACATGAGCCGCGAACGCCTCTATCTCTTCGACACCACGCTGCGCGACGGCGCGCAGACCAACGGCGTCGACTTCACGCTGCATGACAAGCAGATCATCGCGCGGATGCTGGACGATCTCGGCATCGACTATGTCGAAGGCGGCTATCCCGGCGCCAACCCGACCGATACGGAATTCTTCGCCACGAGGCCGAAGCTCGACCATGCGCGCTTCACCGCGTTCGGCATGACGCGCCGTCCGGGCCGTTCGGCTTCGAACGATCCGGGGCTCGCGGCGCTGATCGAGGCCAAGGCAGACGCGATCTGCTTCGTCGCCAAGGCCTCCGCCTATCAGGTGCGGGTCGCGCTCGAGACCACCAACGAGGAGAACCTTTCCTCGATCCGCGACAGCGTCGGCGCGGCGAAGGCCGCCGGCCGCGAGGTGATGGTCGATTGCGAACACTTCTTCGACGGCTACAAGGAGAGCGCCGATTTTGCGCTCGCCTGTGCCAGGGCGGCGTACGAGTCCGGCGCGCGCTGGGTGGTGCTGTGCGACACCAATGGCGGCACCATGCCGCATGAGGTCGAGACCATCGTCGGCACCGTCGTCAAGCACATCCCCGGCGCCCATGTCGGCATCCACGCCCATAACGACACCGAGCAGGCGGTGGCGAATTCGCTGGCCGCGGTGCGGGCCGGCGCGCGGCAGATCCAGGGCACGCTGAACGGGCTCGGCGAGCGCTGCGGCAACGCCAATCTTTGCTCGCTGATCCCGACGCTGCGGCTGAAGAACGAGTTTTCCGACGCGTTCGAAATCTCGGTTACTGACGAGAAGATGGCGACGCTGATGAAGGTATCGCGCGCGCTCGACGACATGCTCAACCGGGCGCCGAACCGCCATGCGGCCTATGTCGGCGAAAGCGCGTTCGTGACGAAAACGGGGATCCATGCCTCGGCGGTCATGAAGGATCCGCAGACCTATGAGCACGTATTGCCGGAACGGGTCGGCAACCACCGCAAGGTGCTGGTGTCGGATCAGGCCGGCCGCTCCAACGTGATGGCCGAACTCGATCGCGCCGGCATCGCCTACGAGAAGAACGATCCGAAGCTCGCGCGCCTCGTCGAGGAAATGAAGGAGCGGGAAGCGGCGGGTTATGCCTACGAGTCGGCCAACGCTTCGTTCGACCTGCTGGCGCGGCGCACGCTCGGACGGGTGCCGGAATACTTCAAGGTCGAGCAGTTCGACGTCAATGTCGAGCAGCGCTATAATTCCAATGGCCAGCGTGTCACGGTGGCGCTCGCGGTGGTCAAGGTCGATGTCGCCGGCGAACGGCTGATCTCGGCGGCCGAGGGCAACGGCCCCGTCAACGCGCTCGATGTCGCCCTGCGCAAGGACCTCGGCAAGTACCAGAAATACATCGAGGGCCTGAAGCTGATCGATTACCGCGTGCGTATCCTCAATGGCGGCACGGAAGCGGTGACGCGGGTGCTGATCGAGAGCGAGGACGAGGCGGGCGAAAGCTGGACCACGATCGGAGTCTCGCCGAATATCATCGACGCCTCGTTCCAGGCGCTGATGGATTCGGTGATCTACAAGCTGGTGAAATCAGGCGCGCCGGCGTGAATGCCAGTATCGTCATTGCGAGGAGCGCAGCGACGAAGCAATCCATCGCGCGGCAAAGAAAGTGTGGATTGCTTCGCTCCGCTCGCAATGACGGGGAGAGAGCAGGGGCCATTCGATGATCGACCACATCTCCGTCGGCGTCCGTGACCTCGAACGATCCGCACGCTTCTATGAGGCGACACTCGCGCCGCTCGGGCTGACGCGTCTCGTCACGCGTCCGGCCACCATCGGTTTCGGAAAAGCCTATTCCGAATTCTGGATCAATCTGCGCGCCGGTATGCCCGAGGTGCCGCACGAAAGCGGCACGCATATCTGCCTGCGCGCGAAGACAGCAAGCGATGTCGATGCGTTTCATGCTGCGGCGCTGGCTTCAGGCGGTCGTTCCGACGGCGCGCCGGGCCTGCGGCCCCACGACCGCGTGAAATATTACGCGGCGTTCGTCATCGACCCCGACGGCAATCGCATCGAGGCGGTGACGTTTCCGAACGAGTGAGGTCACAGACGGACCTGCATCCTTCGAGACGCCCGCTCCGCGGGCTCCTCAGGATGAGGGTAGAAAGCCTTGTGATGCGACGCCCTAAAGCTTCCGCGCCAGTTCCGGCGCCAGCTGCCTGGTACCCGCCGGCGCGCTTGCGGCGGCGGCACGCAGGCGGGGCAGGATGTCCTCGACGCGGTCGGCCTTGAGGATCTCGATATTGAGCGACGGGCGGATGAATTCGGTGCTGCGCATATGCGAGAGCAGCGAGATCAGCGGTTCCCAGAAGCCGTCGACATTGGCGAGCAGCACCGGCTTGCTGTGACGGCCGAGCTGCTGCCACGTCATCTGCTCGACCAGTTCCTCCAGCGTGCCGATGCCGCCGGGCAGCGCCACGAACGCATCCGAGCGTTCGAACATCAGCCGCTTGCGCTCGTGCATGTCGGGCGTGACGATCATTTCCTGAACCTGCGTCAGCGCGTTTTCGCGCGCGCGCAGGAAGTCCGGAATGATGCCGGTGACGGAGCCGCCGTGATCGAGCGTCGATTTGGCGACCGCGCCCATCAGGCCGACGGAGCCGCCGCCGTAAACGAGGCGAATATTGTTCTCGGCGAAGGTTTTTCCGAGAGCCACGGCCGCTTCGACGAAGCGCGGGCTCGAGCCGGGCCCGGAGCCGCAATAGACGCAGACGGTTTTGATTTGATCCATGCCATCCATGTGGCACTGCAGCGAAAAAACCTCAAGTCTGCGTGCTTACGCGGGTGCAGCAAAATCGGCCCGAAATCTCGCCAAACCGGGGAAAGATTTATCTTTCAAGGCTGTACGAGGCGATTAAACGCTCTATATGACGGGCGTATGCGGATCATCAGCACTCATTTGACGGCGGCCGGCGCGCCACCTTGCCCGGGTTGCGGCAGCCATGGCTGAAGCCGATTCGCAATCTCATGCCGTGGCCCGAGCGCAGGCCGCAACATCTGCCGAGAAGGCGACGCTGATCGGCACGCTGGCGCATCTGTGGCCCTACATCTGGCCGGGCGATCGCGCCGATCTGAAGATGCGCGTGGCCTGGTCGGTGGTGCTGCTGCTGCTCGCCAAGGTCGCGACGCTGACGGTGCCGTTCACGTTCAAATGGGCGATCGACGCGCTGAGCGGCACAGGCACCGCGCCGGTGGAGCCGTCGAACTGGATGCTGTGGCTGATCGCGTCGCCGCTGATCATGACCGTCAGCTACGGCGCCATCCGCGTGCTGATGGCGGTGCTGACGCAATGGCGCGACGGCATCTTCGCGCGCGTGGCCATGCACGCCGTGCGCAAGCTCGCCTACATCACCTTCGTTCACATGCACGAGCTGTCGCTGCGCTTCCATCTGGAGCGCAAGACCGGCGGTTTGACCCGCGTGCTGGAGCGCGGCCGCTCCGGCATCGAAGTGATCGTGCGGATGGTGATCCTGCAACTGATCCCGACCATCGTCGAGGTGGCGCTGCTGTCGGCGGTGCTGCTGTGGCAGTTCGACTGGCGCTACGTCGTCGCCGTGCTGATCACGGTCGTGGTGTTCATGGGCTTCACCTACGTTGCGACCGAGTGGCGGATCGAGATGAACGATTCCGATACCGAGGCGAACACCAAGGCGATCGACTCGCTGCTGAATTACGAGACGGTGAAGTATTTCAGCGCCGAGGAGCGCGAGGCGGCGCGCTACGACCGCTCAATGGAGCGCTTCGAGCAGGCCAGCGTGAAGACCTACACGTCGCTGGCGGTGCTCAACACCGGGCAGGCGGTCATCTTCACCGCCGGTCTCACGGCGACGATGCTGATGTGCGTGTCCGGCATCCGCAACGGCACCCATACGGTCGGCGATTTCGTCATGATCAACGCCATGATGATCCAGCTGTACCAGCCGCTGAATTTCATGGGCATGGTCTACCGCGAGATCAAGCAGGCCATCATCGACATCGAGAAGATGTTCGAGGTGCTGTCGCGCAATCCCGAGGTCAAGGATTTGCCCGGCTCGGCGCCGCTGGTGGTGAGCACGGGCAACGTGCGCTTCGACGACGTGCGCTTCGCCTACGATCCGGAGCGGCCGATCCTCCGCGGTCTCAGCTTCGAGGTGCCCGCCGGCAAGACGGTGGCGATCGTCGGCCCCTCCGGCGCCGGCAAGTCGACGATCTCGCGGCTGCTGTTCCGGCTCTATGACGTTTCGGGCGGCAGGATCCTGATCGACGGGCAGGACATCAAGGAAGTCACGCAGGCCTCGCTGCGCGCGTCGATCGGCATGGTGCCGCAGGACACCGTGCTGTTCAACGACACCATCCGCTACAACATCCGCTATGGCCGCTGGGACGCCAGCGATGCCGAAGTGGAGGAGGCGGCGCGGCTGGCGCAGATCGACAGCTTCATCAAGATGTCGCCGAAGGGATATGAAACCCAGGTCGGCGAGCGCGGTCTGAAACTGTCCGGCGGCGAAAAGCAGCGTGTGGCGATTGCGCGCACCGTGCTGAAGGCGCCGCCGATCCTCGTGCTCGACGAGGCGACCTCGGCGCTCGACAGCCACACCGAACATGAAATCCAGGAATCGCTCGAGCGCGTCTCGCGCGGCCGCACCTCGCTGGTGATCGCGCACCGCCTTTCCACCATCGTCGGCGCCGATGAAATCATCGTGCTGGATCAGGGCCGCATTGCGGAACGCGGTACCCACGCGCAGCTTTTGGCTTCCGGCGGACTTTATGCCAGTATGTGGAACAGGCAGCGTGAAGCCGAGGCGGCGCGGGAGAAGCTCGCGCAGATCGGCGATGACAACGAGGCGCCCAACCGCGTCCCGCCGCCGGTCAACGATCAATCCAAAGGATCCTTGGCAACGGGTTCCTTGGCAACCGTCGCGGAATGATCCAGATACAGCGCCGGCTTCCCGATGCGGGAACGGCACAACCACAGTGAGCCTCGATGTCGATTGCGAATTCCATCCGTACGCAGATCCCGCCGATCCATCCCGAGGGATATCCCTTCATCGGCGCCTTTGCGGCGCTCAGCCTGATCCTGTTCTGGCTGTGGACGCCGCTCGGCTGGATCGGCACGGCGCTGACGGTCTGGTGCGCCTTGTTCTTCCGCGATCCGGTTCGTGTGACGCCGGTGCGCGACGGCATCGTGGTGTCGCCCGCCGACGGCCGCGTGTCGATGATCGCGAATGTGTTGCCGCCGGCCGAACTCGGTCTCGGCGACCGGCCGCTGCCGCGCATTTCCGTGTTCATGAGCGTGTTCAATTGCCACGTGAACCGCAGCCCGGTGACGGGGCGGATCGACCGCATCGCCTACCGGCCCGGCGCCTTCATCAACGCCGAGCTCGACAAGGCCAGCGAAGACAATGAGCGCAACTCGCTGGTGATCTCGACCACCAACGGGCGGATCGGCGTGGTGCAGATCGCGGGCCTCGTGGCGCGGCGGATTGTCTCATTCGTGAAGGAAGGGCAGTCGCTCGGCGCCGGCGAGCGGTTCGGGCTGATCCGCTTCGGCTCTCGCCTCGACGTCTATCTGCCCGAGGGCACCAGGGCGCTGGTTTCGGAAGGCCAGACCGCGGTCGCCGGCGAGACGATTCTGGCGGATTTCGGCTCGACCGACCACGGACGGACGTTCCGCGCCGATTAACCATCCAAAAGGCTGACTAGGGCGGGTCCCTGCGCCGATGGCGAGGGGGCCCTGCTTGCTATATAATGGCAGGCATGATGACGCCCGATCCAAAGTACCCCGAATTGCGCCGCCGCCGGTTTCGCCCGATTCCGGTGCGCATGCTCGTGCCCAACATGATTACGCTGCTGGCGATCTGCGCCGGACTGACGGCGATCCGGCTGTCGACCGAAGGGCGGATGGAGCTTGCGGTGGCGGCCATCGTGTTCGCCGCGGTGCTCGACGGCGTCGACGGCCGCGTCGCGCGCATGATCAAGGGCCAGTCGAAATTCGGCGCCGAACTCGACAGCCTCGCCGACTTCGTCAATTTCGGCGTGACGCCCGGCCTGATGCTGTATTTCTGGCAGCTCCATGAACTCGGCAATGGCGGCTGGATCGCCGCCATGGTGTTTGCCATCGCCGGCGGCCTGCGGCTGGCGCGTTTCAATGCCTCGATCGACGATCCGAACAAGCCGGCATTCGCCGCCAATTACTTCACCGGCGTGCCGGCGCCGATGGGCGCCATCCTGGCGATGCTGCCGATCTATTTCGCGTTCCTCGGCGTGGCGAAGCCGCCGGCCACGCTCACCGCAGCCTACACGCTGCTGATCGCGTTCCTGATGGTATCGCGCCTGCCGGTGTTTTCCGGAAAATCCGTGAAGATGCGGGTGCCGCCGGAAATGGTGCTGCCGGTGTTCGTCTCGGTGGTGTTCTTCGTGGCGCTGCTGATCGGCTACCCCTGGCACATCCTCTCGGTTTGCTCGGTGCTGTATCTGATGACGCTGCCCTGGGGCTGGAAGTCCTATCGCGACCATGAGCGCGCCGCGGCGGCGACCGCGCAAGGCGTGCCGACGCCCGATGCTGCAGCGGCTTCGTCCGCGCCGGCGGAATTCGCACCGGCGCCGAGCGACACCGAGGACGAACGGCCCGCTCGCCTCAACTGAGCGCGGTCACGCGCCGCATCCGATATATCTGCCATGAGCCGATGCCGAGTTGGGTTCGTTCGCGATCTCGGCTATACGGGCATGGATGCACGGCGTTCAAAAAAACGGCCGGCCCGGAAAAACAAGGAGAAAACGCCGTGAACAAAGCCATTACCGCCCCGCTGCCTGCTTCCGTCCTCGAAGCCTTGGCGCGCTATGACACCCCGACGATCTGCAATGCGATGGAGATCGTGGCGCCGGAGCGCCGCCTGATCGGCTACACCACCAAGCAGCTGGTCTGTCCGTTCCCGAACCTGCCGCCGATGGTCGGCTATGCCCGCACCGTCACCATCCGCTCGGTGCTCAAATCCACCTTGCCGGCCGCCGAGCAATCGAGGCGTCGCATCGAATATTACGAATATGTCGGCACCGGTTTTGGTCCGCGCATCACCGTGATCCAGGACATCGACGGCACTGATGTCGGCTACGGCGCATTCTGGGGCGAAGTGCAGAGCAACGTCCACAAGGCGCTGGGTTGTCTCGGCGTCATCACCGACGGCTCGATCCGCGATATCCCGCAATGGGCGCCGGGCTTTCAGGCGCTGGCCGGTTCGATCGGCCCGTCGCATGCCTGGGTGCACGCCGAAAACTGGGGCGGCGAAGTGCGCGTCGCCGGCATGACCGTGCATTCCGACGATCTGATCCACGCCGACCAGCACGGTGCGATCGTGATTCCCACCGACATCGCCGCGAAGATTCCGGACGCCGCCGAACTCTGCGGCCGGCGCGAGACGCCGATCCTCGACATCGCGCGCAGCCCCGACTTTACGCTCGAAAAGCTGAAGGAAGCGCTGAAGCGTTCGGCGGAGATTCACTAACGCATTTTCGCGCAAAGCTGGATCGGCTCGCCTGACGCGGGCCTTGCCAGGAGGGAGATCGAGAAGCGGGG
>JAQSDT010000016.1 GCA_029946075.1 bacterium
TCGACCATCTGCCCCGCCGTGCCCACGGTGGCCGAGCTCGGCATGAAGGACATGACCACGCAAAGCTGGTCATCGATCATGGTGCCGGCGGGAACGCCGTCGCCGGTCGTCGACCGGCTGGCCGCCGCGGCACATGCGGCGCTGACCTCTGAGCGCGTCAAGGCGCATTTCGAAAAGGTCGGCACCCGCCCGATGACGCTGCAGAAAACCGAGATGGTTCCCTTCATCGAGAAGGAGATCGTCCGCTGGCGCGATGTGATCGAGCGCGCGGGGCTGGAGAAGCAGTAGGCGCCACTATGCGCGCCGCGGGCTGATCTTCCACGTCGCAGCAAGAATCGCCGCCGTGATCGCGCCGCTGATGAGCGCCGCAATCGGGATCGTCACGGCAAGCGCCGCGGTGGCAGCCCAGCCGATCGAGCAGAACGCTTCGGCAAAGGTCGCCAGCCGTGACGAAGTCTGGCGGCGGCGGAACTGGCTGCGCTTGGCCTGCACGCGGAACCAGAGCTGGATGGCAGCCGCCGAGATGGTCGCGATGATGACGCCAATCGCGGTGATGACCGCCTGCGTAACGGAGGCCAAGGCGAGTACCGCGATCAGTGGCGCAAAGATGGCGCCGATCACCAGCAGCACCACTTCGATCTTGGCGCTGGTCACGCGCGACGGCGGCAACGGCGCGGTTGCCACCAGGTCGGCGGCGTCCTCGCCCGAAATGGTCAGCCAGGCGAGGCCGCCGGCGAGTTGTCCGGCCGCCATCACGATCACGGGTGTGACCAGCACGATCGCGGCCGAGCTTTCCGAAAAGCTGCGCCACAGCAACAGGGCAGGCGGCACCAGGTAGAGCAGCTGCATCAGGCTTTGCGACAGCAGCCACGGGTCGCGCCGCAACAATAGCAGCTCCTTGGCGCGCAGCGCCTGCTGCCGCGAGCCGCCGCGAAAGGTCGTGGCGCGGGAGCTGCGCCGCGTCGTTCGCGAGGTGGCGGCGACGCTGACGACCGTCTCGGTAAATTTTGGCGAGAACACCGCCATGACAATGCCGAGCAGCAACAGGCCGCCGGCGAGGAGCCAGGACAGCACGGTACCGTCGCCGATCGCGGCGCGGGCCGGCCACCACAGCGGACTGTCGGGCCCGGGGGCATAGGCCGCCGCCGCATCCGATGTCAGTACGGCAAAGCGCGACAGCGTGCCGTAGGAAAGGATCGCCGCGACCTGCAGTGCGATGACGAAGCCGGCGCCGATGATGGCAGCGACGATCTGCGCGACGAGGCGGGTACGGCTCGGCCCGATCAGCCGGAACAGAACCACCGTGATGGCGATGGCAATGGCCGCGGCCGACAGCCCGATCGCGACGACCACGCCGAACGCGGCTAGCCAGCGGGCGCCGCCGCCGATCGCGAGCACGTCGACGAATGGCGTCGACAGCAGCAGCGCCATGCCGGTCACCGACAGGGCGATTGCCGCGATCCGCACCGAGAACATGTTGGCGAGCTTTGCCGGCGACGACATGATGAGGTCGAGATCGGCGCGGGCGTAGAACACCCGCGTCACCGATTCGATTGCCTGCGACAGCACCAGGGCCCAGGCAAGGAAGATGGTCGCGGTGATGACGATCAGTTCGGATTTGCCGAGCGGAGCCTGCAGGTCGGCAAAGCGGCCGATCACGGCATAGGCCGGCAGGTGCATCACCGCAGCGAACACGATCAGCGCGATGACGGCGCGTTTACGCTTGCCCCGGCTCCCGGTCATCATGGCCAGCCATTCGCGCCATGCGAGCCGGATCTCGTGCCGGGCAAACCAGGAGAGGGCTGCCGTCGAACTCATGCGGCCGCCGCGTCGGCGTCGACCAGCGCGATGAACATGTCTTCGAGGCTGGTGTCGTTGCGCCCGTTCTGCTGGCGCAGTTCGGCCAGCGTGCCTTCGGCGACCAGCCGGCCCGCGGCGATGACGCCGATCCGGTCGGCCATGCGCTCGGCGACTTCGAGTATGTGCGTCGTCATGATCACGGTGCAGCCGGAGCGGACGCGCTGCTGCAGCAATCCCTTGACGTGGCGTGCGGACAGCGCATCGAGGCCGGTCAGGGGTTCGTCGAGAATGATCAGTCGGGGATCGTGAACCAGCGCACCCGCGCGCGCCACCTTCTGGCGCATGCCCTTGGAAAATCCCTCGCAGCGCTCGTGCAGATGCGGCGCGAGTCCGAGCGATATCAGAAGCTGCTGCGCCGAGGGTTCAGACACGGCGGGCTCGATACCCCAGAGGCCGGCGACGAATTCGAGATATTCCAGCGGCGTGAGCTTGTCATAAATCATCGGCTCGTCGGATACCCAGGCCATGATCTGCTTGGCGGCGACGGGGTCGGCGAGTGCATCGATGCCTGAAATGTGGACAGAGCCGGCGTCGGGCCGCAACAGGCCCGCGACCATGCGCAGTGTCGTGGTCTTGCCTGCGCCATTGGGGCCGAGCAGGGCATAGAATTCACCGCCGCGAACGGTCAGATCGAGGGCGTCGACCGCAGGGCGGTCAAAACGCTTCGTTAACCCTCGCACTTCGAGCGCTGATTTTGCTGGCTGTGTGGTCACGATACGGTCCGGTTTCGCTCTGCTAGCGCGACCATGAACCGAAGAACTTTCGGTGCGGTGAATCGAGCGCCCCAAATCGCACCGAACTGCACAAGTTGGGTGCCTGCGGCATTTCTGCGCAATTCTTAACAGCCGCTCGCGCAGCGCTTTGTTGACAGGGCTTGGCGCTTTGGGCTCAATGCAGCAGGGATATATGCGGGCTGTCGGCGCGTTGCATGCCAGATAGCGTGTAGACACAAGATGCGAAGAGGCGGTCGATAGAACCGCCCGGCATCGGGGAGGGAATGATGCTGGACTTCGTTCAGCAGCTCGTGAGTGGGATTGCGCTCGGCTGCGTCTATGGCCTGATCGCGCTCGGCTTCGTGCTGGTCTACAAAGCCACGGAGGTCGTCAATTTCGCGCAAGGCGATTTGATGATGCTGGGCGGCTTCTTCGTCTTCACCTTCATTGGCATGATGGGCCTCAATTACTGGCTCGGATTCGCCGGCGCGGTCATCTGCATGGCGGGGTTCGGCATGCTGGCCGAGCGCGTTGTGGTGCGGCCGATCCTCGGCTACCCGCAATTTTCCATCATCATGGCGACGATCGGGCTGGGGTATTTCCTGCGCTCCGTGGTCGGCATGATCTGGGGCACCGACGACTTCAAGATCGAGACGCCGTTCAGCCAGGGCGTGCTGCGAATCGGTTCGCTGGTGCTGGCCTATGACAAGCTCTCGGTGATCGCGGCGACCGTGATCCTTTGCGCACTGCTCTATCTGTTCTTCAATCGCACCACGCTCGGCACCGCGATGCGCGCCAGTTCGGAGAACATGCTGGCTGCCTACTACATGGGCATCCCGGTCAAGCGCGTGGTCTCGATCGTCTGGGCGATCAGTGCCGCGGTGGCGACGGCCGCTGGCGTGCTGCTGGCGCCGATCACCTTCATTCACTCCAATGTAGGCCTCGTGCTCGGACTGAAGGCGTTTCCGGCCGCCGTACTTGGCGGCTTCGGTTCGATTCCCGGCGCAGTGGTCGGCGGCGTGATGATCGGCGTGATCGAGAGCATGGCCGGCTTCTACCTGCCGCAGGGCTGGAAGGATATCGCGCCTTATCTCGTGCTTCTGGTGGTGCTGCTGCTCAAGCCAGAAGGCCTGTTCGGACTTCATACGCGGAAGAAAGTCTAATGAAGTTCCTGTTCAAGACGGATTACGAAGACGACATCAGGCTGTTTCCGCACAGCGGCTACATCGTCTCCTATGGCGTGCTGGCGGCATTCCTGCTGGTCGCGCCGTTCGTGCTGTCCAGCTATCTGGTCAGCCAGCTGGTGTTCGTCTGCATCTACGCTACCGTCGGCGTCGGGCTGATGATCCTGACCGGCTTCACCGGCCAGGCCTCGCTCGGTCACGCCGCGTTTCTGGCCATCGGCGCTTATACCGCGGGCTTTCTGCAGCAGTATAACGTGCCATTTCCCGTCTATTTCCTGGCCGGCGGAGCGCTGACGGGCATCGTCGGCGCGCTGGTCGGATTTCCGGCGCTGCGGCTGTCGGGCATCTACCTCGTCATCGCGACGATTTCGTTTGCCTTCATCGTCGAGGAAGTGCTGGCGCGCTGGGAAAGCGTGACCCACGGCAACGAGGGCATGCGGGTCAAGGCCCTGAGCCTGTTCGGACAGACGGTGCCGCAAAACGGCTCGGCCTTCTACTTCCTTTGTCTTGGCGTGCTGGTCGTCACCATCATCGGCACGCTCAATCTGCTGCGTTCGCCGACCGGCCGCGCCTTCGTCGCCATCCGCGACAGCGAAACGGCGGCCCGCAGCATGGGCGTCAACGTCTCGCTCTACAAGGTGAAGTCGTTCGCGATATCAGCGGCGATCACCGGCTTTGCCGGCGTGCTGTTTGCGCACAAGCTGTCGTTCATCTCTCCGGAAATGTTCACGCTGCAGCTGTCGATCGAATTCATCATCGTGATCCTGATCGGCGGCACCTTCAGCCTGCATGGTGCGGTGCTGGGCGCGATCTTCCTCGTCATGATCGATCCGTTCCTGACCTATCTGAAGGACGATCTGCCCGGCATCATCGCCGGCATCGCCGCCGCCTTCGGCGCAGGCAAGGCCACGGTCTCTAATGTTCAGGCCAATGTCGCGGCCATTGCCTCTGCCAACGGTCTGAAGGGCGCGATCTACGGGGTGATCATCGTGCTGTTCGTGCTGTTCGAGCCGCTCGGCCTGTACGGGCGCTGGTTGAAGATCAAGCTCTTCTTCCAGCTGTTCCCGCTCTACAAGCGCGCCACCTTCAAACGCCAGAAGATCTACGTGAAATCGGAGCGGAACCGATGAGCTACTTCCGTGCAGACAATCTCTCGCTGCACTTCGGCGGCCTCAAGGCGGTCGATTCGGTCAGCTTCGCCGTGGAGAAGGGCGAGATCCTCTCGATCATCGGCCCCAACGGCGCCGGCAAGAGCTCGATCTTCAACCTGATCTCGCGGATCTACCCGCCGACGTCGGGCAAGATCTTCTTCGAGGGCCAGGACATCACCGAGCAGCCGGCGTACGAGATTGCCGGCCTCGGCATCGCCCGCACGTTCCAGAACATCGAATTGTTCGAGAACGCGACCATGCTGAGCAATCTGCTGGTCGGCCGGCACCGTCACTCCACCACGCAGCTCTGGCAGGAATTGCTGTTCCTGCCGGGCGTGCGCGCCAACGAAAAGGCCCATCGCCGCGCGGTCGAGCAGGTGATCGAGTTCCTCGACCTCGAAGTCTATCGCGACAAGCTGATCTCGGGACTACCCTACGGCGTCCGCAAGGTGATCGAGCTGGCGCGGGCGCTGTGCTCGGAGCCGAAGCTGATCCTGCTCGACGAGCCTTCTTCCGGACTGAACGTCGAGGAAACCGGTGACATGTCGTTCTGGATCCGCGACCTGAAGACCGATCTCGGAATTACCGTGCTGATGGTCGAGCATGATATGTCGCTGGTGAACCGCGTTTCCGACCGCGTGATCGCGCTCAACTACGGCAGGGTGATCGCGATGGGTTCGCCATCCGAGGTGCAGCGTCATCCCGACGTCGTCGCAGCCTATCTCGGCGCATGAGGTTGATGGCATGAGCACTCCCGACATCATCCTCAAGCTCAGCAACATCGAGAGCTATTACGGTCCGATCCAGGCGATCAGGGGCATCAGCCTCGAGGTGCCGCGCGGCCAGATCGTCACGCTGCTCGGCGCCAACGGCGCCGGCAAAACGACGGTGCTGAAGACCATCTCCGGCATTCTCGACCCCCAGAAGGGATCGATCGAATTCCTCGGCAAGCCGATCCAGCGCGTCGAGGCCGACAAGATCGTGCGTCTCGGCCTCAGCCATGTTCCGGAGGGGCGGGAAGTGTTTCCGTTCCTGTCGGTGCGGGAAAACCTGATGATGGGCGCCTATCCGCGCAGCGATCGCGCCGGCGTCGCCGAAGATCTCGAGCGGGTCTACGGTTATTTCCCGCGCCTCAAGGAGCGCATCAACCAGCCGGCGGGGCAGTTGTCCGGCGGCGAGCAGCAGATGCTGGCGATCGGCCGGGCGCTGATGAACCGCCCGACCTTGCTGCTGTTGGACGAGCCCTCGCTTGGGCTGTCGCCGATCCTGGTGAAAGAGATCTTTACCATCATCAAGCGCGTCAACGAGGAGCAGGGGATGTCGATCCTGCTGGTCGAGCAGAACGCCAAGGTGGCGCTGGAGACCGCGCATTACGGCTATGTCCTCGAAATCGGCCGGGTCGTCATGAACGACACCTGTGAGCGGCTGATGAATTCAAAGGACATCCAGGAATTCTATCTTGGCGCCAAGGAAGAGGGCGCCCGCGGGGAGCGGCGCTGGAAAAAGAAGAAAACGTGGCGCTGAAGCATGATCCGGAAGAGCGGGTGCCGGTCCTCGGATCCAATCGTGCCTCTATATGACGCACTCAAGGCCTTGGCGTTACGAGCGAATTTGAGTTAAATTCCAGCCCTGCTTCGGGAAAAGACCGGCTGAAGACCGGCGTCCGGAGCGGGCGATGAGAGGGAGGAAGATGCATGGCCAGACCGGCAGTGCTGACGGTCGCCGACACGATCGCAAAGAGCTTTCTGCTGTCCGTGGAAAAGCGCGGCGACAGGCCGGCGATCCGTGAAAAGAAGTTCGGCATCTGGCAGCCGACCAGTTGGCGCGAATGGCTGCAGATTTCCAAGGACGTGGCTTACGGGCTGCACGCCATCGGCTTCAAGCCCGGCGACGTCGCCTCGATCGTCGCCAATGCCGTGCCGGAATGGGTCTACGCCGACATGGGCGTGCTCTGTGCCGGCGGCGTTTCCTCCGGCATCTATCCGACCGATTCTGCGGTGCAGGTCGAATATCTCATCAACGATTCCTCGACCAGGGTGATCTTCGCCGAAGACGAGGAACAGCTCGACAAAATCCTGTCGTGCCGCTCGCGTTGTCCGACGCTGCAGAAGATTATCGTGTTCGACATGGAAGGCCTCAGCGCCTTCAGCGATCCGATGGTGCTGTCGCTCGGTGAATTCATGGCGCTCGGACGCAACTACGCCCAGGGCAAGGAGACGCTGTGGGACGAGATGATCGGCAGCCGTAGCGCCGGCGATCTCGCGATCCTGGTCTACACTTCGGGGACGACCGGCCCGCCAAAGGGCGCCATGCATTCCAACCGCAGCGTGACGCACCAGATGCGCCACGCCAACGATCTGTTTCCCTCGACCGACGCCGAGGAGCGGCTGGTGTTCCTGCCGCTCTGCCATGTCGCCGAGCGGATCGGCGGTTATTACCTCTCGCTGGCGCTGGGCTCGGTGATGAACTTCGCCGAAAGCCCGGAAACCGTGCCGGACAATCTGCGCGAGGTGCAGCCGACCGCGTTCCTCGCGGTGCCCAGGATCTGGGAAAAATTCTATTCCGGCATTACGATCGCGCTGAAGGATGCGACGTCGTTCCAGAACTGGATGTATCGCAAGGCGCTCGGCATCGGCAATCGCATGACCGAATACAGGCTGCAGGGCGATACGCCGCCGCTGACGCTGCGGCTCGCCAATCAGGCGGCCTATTATCTCGTGTTCCGCAACATTCGCCGTATGCTCGGACTCGACCGCTGCCGGCTGGCGTTTACCGGCGCCGCGCCGATCTCGCCGGATCTGATTCGCTGGTATCTCGCGCTCGGCCTCGACATGCGCGAGGTCTATGGCCAGACCGAGAATTGCGGCGTCGCCACCATCATGCCGCCCGAACGCATCAAGCTCGGTTCGGTCGGCAAGGCCGCGCCGTGGGGAGAGGTGATGATTTCACCGGCAGGCGAAATCCTCATCAAGGGCGACTTCCTGTTCATGGGCTATCTGAATCAGCCGGAGAAAACCGCCGAGACCATCGACGCCAAGGGATGGTTGCATACCGGCGACGTCGGCTCGATCGACAATGAAGGCTTCGTCAAGATCACCGATCGGATGAAGGACATCATCATCACGTCGGGCGGCAAGAACATCACGCCGTCGGAAATCGAGAACCAGCTCAAATTCTCGCCTTACGTCTCGGACGCCGTCGTCATCGGCGACAAGCGGCCGTATCTGACGTGTCTTCTCATGATCGACCAGGAGAATGTCGAGAAGTTCGCGCAGGACCACGACATTCCCTTTACCAACTATGCCAGCCTGTGCCGTGCGCCGCAGATCCAGGACTTGATCCATCGCGAGATCGAGGCGGTCAATGTCAATTTCGCACGGGTCGAGACCATCAAGAAATTCTTCCTGATCGAGCGTCAGCTGACGCCCGAGGACGAGGAATTGACGCCGACCATGAAGCTGAAGCGGAGCTTCGTGAACAAGCGTTACGCGGCCGAGATCGACGCCATGTACGGCGAACGGGCGGTGGCGTGAGCGGCCAGACGTGAGCTAGTTCCAACGTAAACGGCGAAGGACCGAGAAGGCCCCACCCTTCGCCCAACACGGGCCAACCAAGAGGAGACTGCAATGTCGAAATCGTTCAAGGCGCTGGGCCTTGCGGTCAGCGCCCTTGCGCTGACCCAGCTGCCCGCCGCCGCGCAGACCAAGATTACCAATGAAGGCATCTCGGCGTCCGAGATCGTCATCGGTACCCATCAGGATCTGTCCGGCCCGATCAAGGTCTGGGGCGTGCCGGTTTCCAACGGCATGAAGATGGCGGTGGAAGAAATCAACGCCGCCGGCGGCATCAACGGTCGCAAGATCAAGATGATCCTCGAGGACAGCGGCTACGATCCGAAGAAGGCCGTGCTGGCGTCGCAGAAGATGGTCGAGCGCGACAAGGTCTTCGCCATGGTCGGCCCGATGGGCTCGCCCACCGTGCTCGCCGCGCAGGATATCCTGTTCGACGCCGGCGTGCTGCAACTGTTCCCGCTGACGGCGGCCGAATTCACCTTCAAGTTCGATCCGGCCAAGCCACAGGAGCGGCTGAAATTCAGCAACCTGCTGCCCTATGTCGAGAGCACGCGCGCAGTAGTGAAGTACATGGTCGAAGCGAAGGGCTTCAAGAAGCCCTGCATCCTGCATCAGGACGACGAGTACGGAAAGAACGTGCTTGACGGCTTCACGCAGCAGGTCGCTGCGATGAAGCTGACGCCGGCCTCGGTCACCAGCTACAAGCGCGGCGCTTCCGACTTCAGCGCGCAGATCGCCAAGATGAAGGCCGACGGCTGCGATGTGGTCGTGCTCGGCACCGTGATTCGCGAGACCATCGGCGCGATGGGCG